>DATCMG010000134.1:0-11105 GCA_036563555.1 Roseomonas sp.
GGTCGGGGCCTACCGGCTGGAAGGCCCGGGCATCCACCTGTTCGACCGGGTGGAGGGCGAGCACGCGGCGATCCTGGGACTGCCGCTGCTGCCGTTGCTGGGGTTTCTGCGGCAGCATGGGGTGCTGCTGCGCTAGGCGGATCGGGGCAGAAGCTCCGCTTTTGCCCGGGGATCCGGGAAAGGCGCCGCCTTCCCCGGGGCAACCCTCAGGACAGCATAGACCCTTCCGGCGCCCCGCCCTGGGCCCGGCGGGACTGCCACAGCGCAACGAAGTCGATGGGTGTCAAGGCGACGGGCATGAAGCCGCCATCGCGGGTGACGTCGGATAGGATGTTGCGGGCGAAGGGGAAAAGCAGGCGGGGGCACTCCACCAGCAGGACGGGTTCGAGCACGTCTGCCCCGACATTCACGGTGAACAGGCCGCTATAGGCCAGCTCTGCGATGAAGGCGGTGGTGCCGTCGCTGGTCTTGGCGTCGCAGCGGATCTGGAGGGTGACCTCGAAGACGTTGCCGCCATCCTGCAGGGCGCGGGCCTGGACGTCGAGCGCCACGTCGATGCGGGGCTGCTCGCGGAGGGTGGTGTAGATTTCCGGCGCGCCGGGAACCTCGAAGGAAAGGTCCTTCACATATTGCAGGTTCACCACGAGCGGGCCCTGGGGCTGGCCGTTCGGGGCGCCGTTCGGTGGCATGTTGGCGGGCGGCGGCAGGTCGGACATGGGTTCGGGCCTTGCGGGTCGTGATGACGTTGGCGCGGCGGGGTAGCACGGGGCGGGCCGTGCTGTCAGGCGGGAGGGCGGGACCGGCCGGTCATGGCCGGCTGCCCCGGATCCGGCGCGTCAGCCGTGGTGCCAGTTGATGGTCTTGGGACCGTCCTCGGTGGGGTCGATGCGGATCCACTGGCCGTTCATCAGGGACTGGCCGGTCATCGCCAGGATGAAGCCCCAGTGGCAGACGACGACGGTGTGGGCCCAGTCCGGGCGCTCGCGCATTTCGTTGCGGAAGAGGCGTGCACGGCCGAGGACGCTGTCCCCCGGCTCCTCCCGCTCCGGCCACCAGATGGCGTCGAGATGGCCGAAATCATGCTCGGGCCAGGCCTCGGCGAGGGTGTCGCGATGGGTACCGACATCACAGGCGAAGGCGTAGCGCTCACGGACGAGCGGCTGGACATGGACGGGAAGGTTCAGGCGGCGCGCGAGGGGGGCGGCGGTCTGGAGGGCGCGGGTATAGGGGCTGGCGAGGATGCGGGCGACGCCTTCCTTCACCAGGGCATCGGCGGCGGCCTCGGCCTGCTCATGGCCAAGGGGGGTCAGGCGCGGATCCTCGATGCCGGGATCCTTGCGGGTGGCGGTGAAGTGGAGATTGAACTCGCTCTGGCCGTGGCGCAGCAGGAACATGGGGAAGCTCCGGGACTTGTGCCTGCCGATAGCGGGCAGGGCTGGCGGGCACAATTCATGGATGCGCGATTCTGTGGATGCGCGATGCCAGGATCATCGTTGCGCGTTATGGCATCAGGCCGGGCCAATAGCGGGGCCCAGGATGAAGCGCGCTGTTGCGGCGGGGGCTTCGCGCCCCTAACTGTCATCGCATGAGGAGATCGTAATGCAAGGCGGCGGCTTCCCGATTGACCTGATCCTGTTCGGGATGGTGGCAGCCTTCCTGGTGCTGCGCCTGCGCAGCGTGCTGGGGCGGCGCACGGGCTTCGAACGCCCGCCGGGCGAACGCGCGCCCGTGCCTGTCCCCCCGGCGGTTGGCCAGGCGGTGCCGGCGCCCACCGTGCCGCATCGTGGCGTGCCAGATGCGCGGGGCCCGGTGGGGCAGGCACTGGCACGGATCCGCGCGGCCGATCCGAATTTCGACCCCGCCGCCTTCCTGGGCGGGGCTGAAGGTGCCTTCCGCATGATCGTGGAGGGCTTCGCGGCCGGGAACCGGCCGCTATTGCGCGACCTGCTGTCGGACGAGACCTATGCTGGCTTCGAGCGGGCGATCAGCGATCGCGAGGCGAAGGGCGAGGTGCAGCGGACCGAGATCCGGGACATCCGCGAGGCCGTAATCGACGGCGCGGACCTGCGTGGCAGCACTGCCGAGGTCACGGTGCGCTTCGTGTCGGACCAGGTGAACATGACCACCGATGCCACGGGCAAGCCCATCGCCGGGGCGGATGCCGTGACCGAGCTGACGGATATCTGGACCTTCCAGCGCGATGTGCGGAACAGCGATCCCGCCTGGAGGCTGGTGGGAACCCGCTCGGCCTGAGGCGGTTGCGGCTGTTCCCGGCGGTGATGTGGCGGGGGCTCCCACTCCTGCTGCTGCTGCTCTCGGCCTGCGGCGGGTTGCCGGGCTGGGAGCGCGACCGCGTCTCCGAGGCCATGCCTGCTTTCCAGGCCGGCTGCGCAGCGATGCGCGAGCCCGGGCCGCTGGCCGCGGCCTGCGCCGAGGCGGCGCGCCTGCCGGCTGGGGATGAGCGCGCCGCGCGCGCCTTCCTGGACCGGCATTTCGAGCCGGTGCCCGCCGGGGAGGGGCTGATCACGGGCTATTACGAGCCGGTGCTGCGGGTTTCCCCCGTGCCGGCGCCGGGCTTCACCGCGCCGCTGCTCGCCATGGCCCGGGGCGTGCCCGATCTGGACCGGGCCGCGATCGGGGCCGCGGTGGCACGCGGGGACTGGCCGGGCGAGATACTGGCCTGGGCCGATCCGGTGGATGCCTTTTTCCTGCAGATCCAGGGCTCGGGCCGGGCGGTGTTCCCGGACGGGACGGTGCGGCGGCTCGGCTATGCCGGGAAGAATGGGCACCCCTATGTGCCGGTGGGGCGGCTGCTGATCGAACGCGGAGCAATGGCGCGCGAGGATGTCTCGATGCAGTCCATCCGCGCTTGGCTCCACGAGGCACCGGCCGGGGAGGCGCAAACACTCATGGAGGCCAATCCCTCCTGGGTGTTCTTCCGCTGGCGCGACGACCTGCCGGCCGAGGGCGGGCCGGCAGGGACGCTGGGGGTGCCGCTCGTGCCCGGGCGGTCGGTGGCGGTGGACCGGTCCCATACCCCGCTGGGATCACTGCTCTGGATCGCGACGCGCGATCCGGTGACCGGGCAAAGGCTGGAGCGGCTGGTGGTGGCGCTGGATACGGGCGGGGCCATCCGGGGGCCGGCGCGGGCGGATTTGTTCTGGGGTTGGGGCGACGCGGCCGGGGCGGCAGCGGGGCGGATGCGGGAAGCCGGGCGCGTCTGGGTGCTGAAGCCCCGGGGGTTGTGAGGGTTGCCACTGGGCGAAGCGCGTGCCCAGACCCCGCGATGGTTTAGGGGCGTTTAGAGGCGCGAGGGCTCCCATGCCCCCCCCAAGCCGTGGCAGGGTCGCGTGCCATGCACCTGCTTCGCGAACGCCGTTTCCTCATCCTGCTCGCCCTCGGCTTCTCCGCCGGCGTGCCCCTGCCCCTGGTCGCCGGCCAGGTCCTGCGGCAGTGGTTCACGGAATCGGGCCTGTCCCTCACGGATATCGGGCTCACCGCCCTGATCGGGCTGGCCTATTCGCTGAAGTTCCTTTGGTCCCCGGCGCTGGACACGGTGGCGCCGCCTTTCCTGTCCCGCCTCGGGCGGCGGCGTGGCTGGCTGTTGCTGATCCAGCCTTTCCTGATCCTGGCCATTCTCGCCACCGGCTTCAGCAACCCCTCCACGGGCCCTCTCGGCACCGCGGCACTGGCGGCCTTCGTCGCCTTTCTCTCCGCGAGCCAGGACATCGTGGTGGACGCCCACCGCATCGAAATCCTGGACGAGAAGGAGCAGGGCTACGGCCTCGCCTGCTATGTTTGGGGCTATCGCCTGGCGTTGCTCGCCAGCGGCGGCGGCACGCTCTGGCTGGTGGGCGCGCTGGGCTGGGGCGGCGCCTACGCCTATGCGGCGGCGCTGATGCTGGTCGGCGTGGCCGCCACCCTCGCCTCGCGCGAGGCGCCGGCACCGGTGGCCGCGCCCGTCCCCTGGGGCGAGCGGCTGAACACCTCCGTTGTCCAGCCCTTCGCGGACTTCATGCGCCGCCCCTGGTGGCTGGCGATCCTGCTCTTCGTCGCGCTGTTCAAGCTCGGCGAGGCGCTGGCCGGGGTCATGACCACGCCCTTTTACCGCTCCCTCGGCTTCTCGCGGGAGGATGTGGCGGCGGTGGGCACCGTCTTCGGGCTTTTCGCCACGCTCGGCGGCGCGTTGGCGGGTGGCTATGTCGTGGCGCGGCTGGGCACAGCGAAGGCGCTGGTCGTCACCGGGCTCGGCCAGATGCTGTCCAACCTCATGTATGTGGCGCTGGCACATGCGGGGCACGACCTGCCCATGCTCTGGCTCCAGGTGGGCATCGAGAACTTCACGGATGGATTGGCCGACGCGGCCTTCGTGACCTATCTCTCAGGCCTTACCAGCCGCGCCTTCACGGCCACGCAATATGCGCTGCTCTCCTCCCTGGCCGCCGTGCCGCTGCGCACCCTCGGGGCCTCCTCCGGCGCGCTGGCGGAAGCGCTGGGCTGGCCCGCCTTCTTCCTGATGACCACGGCGGCGGCGCTGCCGGCCATGGCGATCATGGTCCTCCTGCTGTGGCGCCTGCCGCCCGCCGAGCCGGTGCGCATCGTGGAACCCGTGATGTGACGCGCGACATGGAGGAAAGCCGCGCACCGGCCGCATGGCGTGCCATCGCCCGGCTCGCGGCGCGCGCCCCGCACTGGATACAGCCGCGCGACTTCGCCCGCCTCGCCGGCTTTCTGCTCAGCGCGGTTGCGGTCCTCGCCTTCGCCGGCCTGGCCGGGGAGGTGCTGGAGGGCGAGACCCTCGGCTTCGACCGCGCGGTCATGCTCGCCCTCCGCAATCCCGCCGATTCCGGGGATCCGATCGGGCCGCTCTGGCTTGAGGAGGTGGCGCGCGACATCACGGGCCTTGGCAGCCATGTCATCCTGACCGGCGTGACCCTGGCGGTGGCGGGATATCTCGCCCTGATCCGCAAGCGGGGCGCGGCGCTGCTGGTGCTCGTGTCGGTGGGCGGGGGCGTGCTTCTCAGCGCCCTGCTGAAGATCGTCTTCCAGCGGCCCCGGCCGGACCTCGTTCCCCATGCCGTCGAGGTCTATACGGCGAGCTTTCCGAGTGGCCACGCCATGCTCTCGGCCGTGACCTATCTCACCCTCGGGGCCCTCATCGCACAGGTGGAGGCGGGCTGGCGGACCCGGAGCTATGTGCTGGCCCTCGCGGTCCTCACGACGCTCCTGGTCGGGGCCAGCCGCGTCTATCTTGGAGTTCACTGGCCCACCGACGTGCTGGCCGGCTGGTGCCTTGGCGCCGCCTGGGCGCTGCTCTGCTGGCTGGTGGCGCTCACGCTCCAGCGCAGGGGACAGGTGGAGAAGTCGGGGGCGTCATAGGGCGGGGTTTTGCCAGGAACCGACGAAAGCGGAGGAGGCCTTCAGGCAGGCTGGCGAGCCGAATCCCATTGCGGCCGGGCGTTGCCATGATGAGGCGACGGAAGCGGCGCAATTCCGCCCCAGGAACCGTGTCTTGGAGATGACGTTCTTATCCCAGACCCGGTTCAGCCGTGGAGTTGTCCGTGCGCCGCAGCAGAGTCCTTCTTGCCCTCGGAACGACCTGCTTCCTGCTCACGGGCTGCGTGCAGCCACCCTATGGCGGTTACTACCGGGGTTCCGTGGCTCCGTATCCACCCTATGCCACCCCGCCGGGATACCAGCCCTATGCGCTCCCGCCACCGGTTCCGCCGGGTGGGATGCCTCGCATCCAGCCCTATGGGGGCGAGCCCCAATACCGCGACGACAATGCTCCCCCGGCCTACCGACCGGAGGAGCGGCGCTTCGACGACCGCTGGGGATACGGCTCTCCGGACCGCCCACCCTATACTGCCCCGCCGCCCTACTCGCCGGGCGGATGGGATCCGGGATACCGCCGGGAGGAACTGCCGGGATACCGGCCCGAACCGGACCAGCCCGATTACCGTCCGGAGGACAATTCGCCCCGCTACGGCGGCGATGAGGGGCAGTCCGAGACCGATCAGCCCGGGAATACGGCGCCAGGTCTCGGCCGTCCGACCTGGCGCTGAGGGAAGGAAGGCGGGAAAGGGCAGGCTTTCGCCCCTACTCCTCTTCGACCTCGCCCGGACCCCGCTCCAGCCGACTCCGGACCGCGGTCAGCTCTTCCAGCCAGCGGTCCAGCATGGCCCGGAGCCCCTCGGGCGTGACGCCTTCCACCCCATCCAGCCGCGACACGACCACGCGCCGCTCCTCCGGCAGCTCCACCCGCGCCCAGCGCGTCAGCCCGTGCAGGGCCAGGGCGAGGGCCAGCGCGTCCCCCTCCTCCACATTGATGGCCAGGGAGAAAACGATGGTGCCGTAATGCCAGGCCAGGGCCGGCGGATCCTCCTCCTCCACGGGATCCATCAGCTCCACCTGGAAGGGCAGCGGGGCGCCATGCTGCACGAGGAAGGCGGGGGCCTCGTCGTCGTCCTCCGGCTCGCCCTCCACGATTTCGAGCCCGGCCTCGCGCAGCAGGCCTTCCACATGGATCGGCCGCAGCCCGTCGAGGAAGGCTTCCGCCTCCCCCAGCGCCGTCTCATGGATCACCGAGGCCGAGAGCACCACGGACGGATCCCAGCCGAAGGCCCCGACCAGCGCATCCATCGCCATCCGCGCCAGCGACGCGCAGCCCGCCTCGTCCAGCGGCGGCAGGTCGCGTGACCAGTCCTCCCGCCCCTGCGGCGCCAGGGTAAGCCCGAGCCCCTTCAGCACCGTCGCCCGCTTGCGCGCCGAGACCGGCAGCTTCGCGAAGACGCCGCGTGGCGCGAATCGGCCCGAGGCGACCTCCACCGCCGTGCTCGCGAAGGGCGCGGAGAAAACCTGCGCATAGGCTGCCTCCCCCACCCCCGGCAGCATCGCCGAGACGGTGAGGAAGCGCATATCCCCCAGGGCCCAGGAGATTCCCTCCTCCTCCGGATCCCAGAGGCAGGTGGACATGATCGCGCGCGTGAGCTTGCGCAGCACCTCCGCCTGCGAGGCCCGGGGCCCTCCGCGATGAAGGGTCCAGCCCCGGGTCCGTCGTTCCATGGTCATGGCGTCATTGTTTGTCGCGGCGGGCCGATCGCCAAGTGCCCGGGGTGGCCCGCTCACGCCCCCAATTTCCGGAAGAGCGGAAAAGAAAGCCGCCGCGGGGTCCGGGGTAGCCGTGGCCACCCCGGGGCCGCCTTAGTCCACCCGCGCGCCGGAGGCCCGCACGATGGCCGGCCAGCGCGCCGCCTCACTGCGGACCAGGGCCGCGAATTCCTGGCGGCTGCCCGAGGAGAGGTCGAAACCCTGGGCGCGCAGGTTGTCCGCCACCTCGGGCTTCGCCATGGCGGTGCGGGTTTCGGCGTGCAGGCGGGTCAGGACCGGCTCCGGCGTGCCGGCGGAGGTCAGCAGGCCCTGCCAGGTCACCACCTCGAAGCCCGGAAAGCCGCTCTCGGCCACGCTCGGGACATTGGGCAGGGCCGCGCTGCGTGTCAGGCCGGTCACGGCCAGGGGGCGGATGCGGCCTTCCCGGATATGCTCGATGGCGGCGGGTAGGGTGACGAGAAGGCTGTCGATATGCCCGGCCACCAGGTCCACCACGGCGGGGCCGCCGCCGCGATAGGGCACATGGGTGGTCTGGAATCCCAGCGTCTGGCCCAGCAGGATGCCGCCCAGATGGCCGATGCTGCCATTGCCCTGGCTGGCGAGGGTCAGCCCGCCGGACAGTTCCTGGGCGAGGCGCCGGTATTCGCGCAGGTCCTTCGCCTCCAGCCTGTTCTTCACCACCAGAACCTGCGGCGCCCGCACCAACTCGGCGATCGGCGCGAAGTCGCGCACGGGATCGAAGCCGATCTTGGCGTAGAGGGACGGGTTGATGGTCAGCGGGTCGGAGCCGATCAGCAGGGTCAGCCCGTCCGGCTTGGCCCGCGCCGCCAGGTCGAAGGCGATGTTGCTGCCGGCGCCCGTGTGATTCTCCACCACCACCGACTGGCCTAGCGGCCCCGTCAGCGCGCGCGCCACCGTGCGCCCGAGGATGTCGAGGCTGCCGCCGGGGGCCACGGGCACGATCACGCGTAGCGATCGGTCGGGCCAGGCGGTGCTGGGCGCGGGGGCATCGGTCTGGGCCAGGGCCGGGCGCGCCGCGGCGGGGGCGGTGCCGAGGGCGAGGGGAAGGGGCGAGGCGGCCGCGAGGGCCAGGAGGCGGCGGCGGGAGAGGTCGCGCATGGGTCTTCCCAGGTCATCATCGCGTGGAGAGATGGTTTTTCTCCATCTTCCCGGTTATGCCCGCAACACAAAGATTTTTGTGCTATGATCAACGCCAAATCGAGAAGGATTTGGCATATGGCGCCCCAGCCGGAGTTGGACTCCACCGACCGCGAGATCCTTCGCCTGATCCAGCGCGACGCCACCCTCTCCCTCGCCGCCATCGCGGCCGAGGTGGGGCTCACTCCCACGCCCTGCTGGAAGCGCATCCGCCGGCTGGAGCAGGCTGGCATCATCACCGGCCGGGTCGCCCTGCTCGACCCCGCCAAGGTCGGCTTTCCCCTCTCGGTCTTCGTTGCGCTCGAGATCGGGGATCATTCCGCCGCCTGGATCGAGGGTTTCGCGCGGACGGTCGGCGCCATGCCGGAGGTGCTGGAATGCTGGCGGATGGGCGGTGACGTGGACTACCTGCTGCGCGTCGCGGTGGAGGACATGCCGGCCTATGACGCCTTCTACCGCCGGCTGACCGCCGCCGTGCCGGGGCTGCGGAACGTCACGAGCCGCTTCGCGATGGAGCGGGTGAAGGGCACCACGGCGCTGCCGGTGTGACAAAGCTTGCCCAGCCTGTCTCGCACCGTGTTGATGCCCTCATCCCTCTGCCGCATAACCCCCGCGTGACACGCGCAGCCCCTCATCCCGTCCTGATCGCGCCCTCCCTGCTCGCCGCGGACTTCACCCGGCTGGCCGAGGAGGTCGCCGCCATCGAGGCGGCCGGTGCCGACTGGCTGCATCTCGACATCATGGACGGCCATTTCGTCCCCAACATCTCCTTTGGCCCCGCGATCGTGAAGGCGCTGCGCCCGCTGAGCCGGATGCCCTTCGACGTGCATCTGATGATCGCCCCGGCCGACCCCTATCTCGCCGCCTTCGCGGAGGCCGGCGCCGACCTCATCTCGCTTCACCCCGAGGCCGGCGCCCATCTCCACCGCTCACTCCAGACCATCAAGGGGCTGGGCAAGAAGGCCGGCGTCGTCCTCAACCCCGCCACCCCGGTGGAGAGCGTCGCCCAAGTCATGGACCTCGTGGATCTGATCCTGGTGATGACGGTGAACCCCGGTTTCGGTGGCCAGTCCTTTCTCGAAAGCCAGCTCCCCAAGATGGCCGCCCTCCGACGCATGATCGACGACACCGGCCGCGACATCCGCCTCCAGGTGGATGGTGGCGTCACGGCCAGGACCGCCCCTGCCTGTATCGAGGCAGGCGCCGATGTGCTGGTGGCCGGCACCGCGGTGTTCGGCGCGCCGGACCGCGCGGCCGCCATCGCGGCCATCCGCGGACCCGGGCGTGACGGACCCGGGCGTGACAGGGGCCAGGACAAGGGCATCGGGGCATGAGCGGCCGCTGGATCCGCGGCGCCCGCCGCACCCTCTCCAGCCTCAAGCCCATGCGCGTGCCCGAGGCCCCTGCCCGCGCCTTCCGGGATCTCTGGCCCGGTGACGCCGTTCGCGGCCAGCGCCTCCTGCAGGGGGAGCTGGAGGTGGCCGGCACCGTCCGGCCCCTGCCCGACGATCCCTCGACCTTCGGCCCGGTCGCCGGCAGCCCGAGCTGGCGCGCGGCGCTGCATGGCTTCGCCTGGCTGCGCGACCTGCGCGCGCTGGGCACCGATGCCGCCCGCATGCATGCGCGCGACATCACTCGTGC
The DNA here is from genome assembly GCA_036563555.1 of Roseomonas sp. Lineage (GTDB taxonomy): Bacteria > Pseudomonadota > Alphaproteobacteria > Acetobacterales > Acetobacteraceae > Roseomonas. The sequence goes on from DATCMG010000134.1 coordinate 9,910, forward strand.
CTGGCTCGACGCCCCCGGCGCCGATCCCGTGGCGAATGCCCCCGAGGTGATCGGAGCCCGCCTTTCCGCCTGGCTCGGCCATTGGGACTTCATCGCCGCGACGGCGGAGGACGGCTTCCGCCGCGCCCTCATGGCGCGCCTCGCCTCCGACGCCCGCGGCCTTGTCGCGGTGCTTCCGGCCGAGAGCCGCCACCGCGGCGCCCTGGTGGCGCTGAAGGGGGCGCTGGCAGCCGCCGTCGCGCTGGAGGAGGAGCCCTGGCTCACCCGCTGCCTCAGGCTGCTGCCGGCCGAGATCGACCGCCAGATCCTGCCCGATGGCGCGCATGTGGAGCGCAGCCCCGGCATCCTCCTGCTGGCGCTGCAGGACCTTATCGAGATCCGCAACCTCCTCCACGGCGCAGGCATCGAGGCGCCGCCCCATCTCGCCCATGCGCTGGACCGCGCCGCCCCGGCGCTGCGCCTGTTCCGCCACGGTGATGGCGGCCTTGCCGCCTTCAACGGCACGCGGGAGGAATCGGCGAGCCTGCTCGACCTCGTCCTCACCCAGGCCCAGGCCCGCGGGCGGGCGCCCCTGATCCTCGGCGATGCCGGGTTCCAGCGCCTGCAGGCCGGGCGGACCCTGGTGATTGCCGATTGCGGTCCCCCGCCCCCGGCGAAGGGCGGCGGCACCGCCCCGGGCGGCCTGCCGCGCGGCGCCGACCGGCACCACCATGCCGGCACCCTGTCCTTCGAGATGTCAATCGGCCGCGACCGGCTGATCGTGAACTGCGGCGCCGCCCCGGCGGCCGAGGGCGCCTGGCGCGACGCGCTGCGTGCCACCGCCGCCCATTCCACCCTGACGCTCGCCGACACCAACAGCAGCGAGCTGACCGAGGACGGCCTGGGCCGCCGCCCCGAGCATGTGGAGGCCGAGCGCCACGAGGCCAGCGGCGCGCAATGGCTGGAGGCCACGCATGACGGCTGGAAGAAGGGCTTCGACGCCATCCACCGCCGCCGCCTCTACCTCGCGGAATCCGGGGACGACTTGCGCGGCGAGGATCTGGTGGAGGCCGAGGACATCCCCGCCTTCGCCGTCCGCTTCCACCTGCACCACGCCGTGACCGCCACCCTGCAGGAGGATGGCGGCTCGGTGCTGCTGCGCCTGCCCTCCGGCTCCGCCTGGCGCCTCCGCGCCCGCGGCGGGCGCGTCTCGGTGG
>DATCMG010000583.1:0-1926 GCA_036563555.1 Roseomonas sp.
TCCCATCCCGCGCCTCCTCGGCGGCGGCGCTTACGCGGCCGGTGGCCGTTCGCACGATGACACTACGGTCCGGGGCGCGGTGTCCACTCGGCATTCGCCGGGCTATGCTCGGCCCGACACGCTTCCATGTCCCGCGCGACATCTCCCTCGACTCTGCCCCGGGCGGGCGGGACCGGCCGTCCCTGCCCTTCTCCCTCGCACCGAAGGACGCTCCCGATGCCGAAGCCCGTGCTTCTCGTCACCCGCAAGCTCCCACCGACCGTGGAAGCGCGCGCCGCGCGCGATTACCAGACGCATCTCAACGCTGACGACGAGCTTTGGGCCTCGGACGGCGCCGAGATCGTGCGGCGCGCCAAGGAAACGGGCGCGGGCGGAATCCTGTGCGCCGGCGGCGACCGCCTCGATGCGGCGGTGATCGGCGCCCTGCCCGGGAGCGTGCGAGCCATCGTGACCTTCAGCGCCGGCGTCGAGCACATCGACCTGCGTGCCGCAGCGGCGCGCGGCATCGCGGTCGCCAACACGCCCGACGTCCTGAGCGTGGCGACCGCGGAGGTCGCCATGCTGCTACTCCTGGCGGCCGCCCGCCGCGCCGGCGAGGCCGAGCGGATGGTCCGCGCCAGCGCCTGGACCGGCTGGGCGCCGACGCAGCTGCTCGGCGTGACGCTGGAGGGCAAGCGCCTGGGAGTCCTGGGGATGGGTCGCATCGGTCGCAGCCTGGCGCGGATGGCGCGCGGCTTTGGCATGGAGATCCACTACCGGAATCGCACCCGCCTGCCCGGTGAGCTGGAGCAGGGCGCAGTTTTCCATGGGGAGGACGACACCTTCCTGTCCGCGAGCCAGTTCCTCTCCATGCACATCCCCGGCGGGGAGGCGACGCGCAGGTGGCTTGACGCGGCCCGCATTGCCAAGCTGCCGCAGGGGGCCGTCGTCGTGAACACCGGGCGCGGCAGCAACGTGGACGACGCGTCCCTGGTGGCGGCGCTGAAGTCCGGCCATGTCCGTGCCGCGGGCCTGGACGTCTATGACGGGGAGCCGCGCGTGTTCGAGGGATATCTCGGCCTGGAGAACGTGGTTCTCCTGCCGCACCTCGGCAGCGCCACGATCGAGACACGGAACGCCATGGGCTTCCTCGCACTCGACAACCTCGATGCCGTGCTGCTGCGCGGCGAGGCGCCGCCGCAGCGCGTCGCCTGACCACGCCGCGGCGGGGCTGCCCGGCGCTCCGCTGCCCGACTGAACTCAGGTGATCGGCTGCACTCGTGGACGGATGGGCGCCGGGCGACCGAGGTCGCCATCGTCGCGAAGGTGCTGGACGTATGCTCGAACCCGGACGCTCCTGGCTATCGATTTTCGGGCAATATTGATTGATTGTGGGGCACCTTCGTCATGGCAGTGGCCGGGCGCAGCACGTCCTCGCCGCGCAGCGTGGCTCGCAGCGGACGCGCAGGGCGGAGTGTGATGCCTAGCAGCCGGCGCGGAGTACCCAGCGGGCGGCGGGACAGCAGCCCGTCGGGGCGCCACAGCATGACCGCCACGATGATGAAGCCGTAGATGATCAGCCGGTATTCACTGGCGAAGCGCAGTGCTTCCGGCAGTGCTGTCAGGACCACGGCACCGAGCACCGGTCCCGCGAGGGTGTGTATGCCGCCGAACAACAGGAAGATGATGTAGTTCAGCGACACGAAGAAGCCGAGCTGCGACGGCGTGACTACAAGCAGGTAATGCGCCTGCGCCGCACCGGCCATGCCGATCAGGGCGCTTCCCAACGCAAAGGTGATCACCCGCACTTTCAGAACAGAGATGCCCATGGAAGCCGCTGCCAGGGGATCGTCGTGCACTGCGCGGGACGCGTAACCCAGGCGTGATCCGTCGAAGCGCCAGGCGACGTAAAGTGAGATCCCCGCGACGACGAGGCAAGTGACCAAG
>DATCMG010000585.1:0-10698 GCA_036563555.1 Roseomonas sp.
CGGCCAGCACGACTGTCTCGGAGAAGTCCCTTCCCCGCGAGCCCGCCCCCGATATCGCCTTGCCGCCGCGGGCCGAGCGCACAGGCGCTTGGGCGTCGGAGACACCGGTGCTGTGCCTGGCCGGGCGCGGCCCGTTGGACGAGGCCGCATCGGCCATGCTGGCGCAGTTGCTGACGAAGCACGGCCTCGGCGCGCGCGTTATTCCGCATGAGGCCAGCTCGCGCGAGCAGGTGAGGCACCTGGACCCCACCGGGGTCGCGATGGTCTGCATCTCCTATCTCGATATCAGCGGCAGCCCGGCGCATCTGCGCTACCTGCTGCGCCGCCTGCGGCAGCGGCTGCCGGGCGTTCCGCTGCTGGTGGGGCTGTGGCCGGAAGGCGAGGCGGTGCTGACCGACGCGGCCCAGGCCAAGGCCGTCGGGGCGGACCACTACACCGCCTCGCTGCGCGGGGCGGTGACGGATTGCCTGAAGGTCGCCGCATCAGGCGTACAGGATGCGGGCGCGGCCAAGGCGGTGATGGAGGAGAAGCCGCTCCCGGGATGAGAAAGGCCGGGGCGGGGCCCGGCCCCTCTCCCCTCAGGCGCTCTTTTTCTTCGCTGCGTTCCGCCGGGGGGTTTCGGCCGCCTTCTTCGCGGAGGCCGAGCGCTCCGCCGGGCTTCGGCTGGCGGCCGCTTTCTTGGCCGAAGCCGATCGGGCGCTGGCCGGCCGGCTGGCCGATGCCGCCCCGCCGCGCTTCCCGCCGGTCTTGGATGGCTGCGTGTTCAGCGGCTTGCCACGGCCCGAGCCGCTCTTCTTCCCACCGCCCGTCTCCTTGTTGACGGTGGCCCAGGCGCGCCGCTCGGCCTCTTCCTCGGGCACGCCGCGCTTCTCGTAGCCTTCCTCGATATGCTCGGCCATGCGCTTCTGCTTGTCAGTATAGGCGGACTTGTCGCCACGGGGCATCGAACCGGCTCCTCCTATGATCGATGAGCGGAACAACCTGCGAGCGGGGAGGCGGGTTCAACCCTTGCGCCCCCATGGCCTGGGGCCGCCACGATACCATATAACGCCCCCGAACCTGCCCTCCCCTCCCCCGAGGCACCCCTATGTCCGATACAATCCCGACCCCCGTCACCGTCCTCACCGGCTATCTCGGCGCCGGCAAGACCACCCTCCTCAACCGCATCCTCACCGAGCAGCACGGCCGCAAATTCGCGGTGGTGATCAACGAGTTCGGGGAGATGGGAGTGGACCAGGACCTCGTCATCGACGCAGATGAGGAGGTGTTCGAGATGAACAATGGCTGCATCTGCTGCACCGTGCGCGGAGATCTCATCCGCATCCTCGGCGGGCTGATGAAGCGCAAGGACAAGTTCGACGGAATCATCGTCGAGACCACCGGCCTCGCGAACCCCGCCCCGGTCGCCCAGACCTTCTTCGTGGACGAGGACGTGAAGCGCGCGACGCGGCTGGACGCCATCGTGACGGTGGTGGACGCCAAGCACCTGCTGACCCGCCTGGGCGACAGCCCCGAGGCCGAGGAGCAGGTCGCCTTCGCCGATGTCATCGTGCTGAACAAGATGGACCTGGTCACGAACGAGGAGGCCGACGAGGTCGAGCGCCGCATCCGCGCGATCAACCCGACTGTCGAGATCCGCCGCGCCACCAAGTCCGACGTGCCGCTGGACGCTGTGATCGGCCGTAATGCCTTCAGCCTGGACCGCATCCTGGCGCGCGAGCCCGAATTCCTCTCGGGCGATGATGAGCACAGCCATGACAGCGCCGTGCAATCCGTCTCCTTCGAGTTGGACCAGCCGGTGGATGCGGAGAAGTTCAACGCCTGGATTGGCGAGCTGCTCCAGACCAAGGGCCAGGACCTGCTCCGCACCAAGGGCATCCTGCACTACAAGGGCGAGGACCGCCGCTTCGCCTTCCAGGCCGTGCACATGATCGCCGATGGCGATTATATCGGCCCGTGGAAGGAGGGCGATCCGCGCAAGTCGCGCATCGTCTTCATCGGCCGCGACCTGAACCGCCCCAAGCTGCGCCGCGGCTTCGAATCCACCGTGGCGGCCTGACATGTCGGGCGTTGCGGAGGCGGATTTCCTGCTGGACCAGCGCGGCACCGGCCGTGATCTCGGCGCCTGGGTCGTGGGCACCGCCTTCGGGCGGGAAGGCCGTACCGTCGGCTTCGCGCTGTCCGACGGCACGGTGCACCTCGCCACCACCGCCGATCATCAGGCGGATTGGCGGCGGCTGGAAGCGCATGATGGCGCCGGCCAGTCGTTGGTGCCCGATGCGGTGGATGGCCTTCTCTCGGGCGGCGATGACGGCAGGCTCCTGCGCATCGCCCCGGATGGCAGCACGGAGACGATCGCCGAATTCGGCATGATGAAGTGGGTCGAGCATGTCGCGACCCACTCCTCCGGCCTGCGCGCCGTCGCCATGGGCAAGAACGTGCATCTGCTGGATGGCAAGGGCGCGAAGCTGAAGGTGCTCGGCCCGCATCCCTCCACCGTGGGCGGCGTGGCGCTGGATGCGAAGGGCAAGCGCGTCTTCGCCTCGCATTACAACGGCGTCTCCTCCTGGTTCGTCGCGGCGAAGGAGGACAAGCCACGCGTGCTGGAATGGAAGGGCAGCCACCACGCCATCGCCGTCTCCCCGGATGGGCAGAACGTCGTCACGGCCATGCAGGAGAACGCACTGCATGGCTGGCGCCTGACAGACAGCCAACACATGCGCATGTCCGGCTATCCCGCGAAGACCGCGTCCCTCTCCTTCACCGCCAAGGGCCGCTGGCTGGCATCGTCCGGCGCGGATTCCGTCGTGCTCTGGCCCTTTTTCGGCGGTGGCCCGATGGGCAAGGCACCCACCGAGATCGCGGGCGGTGATCAGGTGATCTGCACCCGCGTCGCCTGCCATCCGCAGCATGAGGTGGTGGTCGCGGGCTTCGCCGATGGTCTCGTGCTGATGGCGGAGGTCGCTTCGGGCAAGGTCGTTCCCGTCGCGGCGCCAGGGCGTGGCGCCATCTCGGCTCTCGCCTGGAACGCGGCGGGAACGCATCTCGCTTTCGGCACGGAAACAGGTTTCGCGGCGCTGCTGGACTTGGCGAAGCGCTGACGCGCCCCCACCCTGGGGCGCATGAGCGATCGCATCACCACACCCATCCTATCCATCCCGCGCCTGGGCTTCGGCACCTGGAGGCTCTCCGGTGCTGATGGCCAGGCGGCCGTCGAATCAGCGCTGAGCCTGGGCTACCGCGCCCTGGACACGGCGGAGATGTACGCGAACGAGGCGGAGGTCGGCGCCGGGCTGAAGGCTTCGGGCCTTCCGCGCGGCGATGTTTTCGTCACCAGCAAGGTCTGGTGGACCCATCTCGGCCCCGGCGAGATCCGCGCCGCCTGCGAGGCCTCGCTCCAGCGCCTCGGCACGGATTACCTCGACCTCTACCTCATCCATTGGCCCGCGCCCGATATGGACCTGCCCCGTGTGATGCATGACCTGGCACGGCTGCGCGAGGATGGGCTGGCGCGCGCCGTCGGCGTCGCGAACTTCCCGGCAGGCTTGTTGAAGCGTGCAATCGAGGTGGGCGTGCCGATTGCCGCCAATCAGGTGGAATATCACGCGCTGCTCTCGCAGGACCGGCTGTTGGAGATCACACGGCCGCAGAACATCGTGCTGACCGCCTACGCGCCCCTGGCCCAAGGCCGGCTCGCCAGCAACCCGCATATCATGGCCATTGCCGAACGCCACGGCGCCAATGCCGCGCAGGTCGCGCTGGCCTGGCTGTTACGGCAGGATGGTGTGTCCGTGATCCCGAAGGCAGCGCGGCCGGAAAGCCAGCGGGCCAATCTTCAGGCGCTCAAGCTTGCCCGGGAACTGACGGATCAGGATGTCTCGGAACTCGATGGGCTGCCGAAAGATCAGCGCTTCGTGAAGCCGGATTTCGCGCCGGACTGGACGGCCTGACCGTCCCGGCACGTCGAGTCAGGTGTAGCGAACGGGGTTCGCCGCACCCTCCGGTGTCATGCAGAAATGCACGGCGGGGCGCAGCGCTACGACGGCTTCATCGGCCGGGACCTCGGCCTGGGCCGCAGGGGCCTGGGTCCGGGGAGCCGGGGTCGCCGGCGCCCGGCGGGCCGCAGGGGTGCGACGCTGCGGCCGCGCCTCGGCCACCTTCCCTACCCGGCGCTCGGCCCGGATCTGGCGGGAGAAGATTGCCACCCCGGAGGAGATGGGGCCTGCCGCATCGCACATAGTGGCGTTGACGAATGCCGGGGTTTCGGAGGCGCGGGCCACCGGCGTCAATGCCAGAAGCCCAAAGAGCGCAATCATGCCGGCCTTCACCATAACTCGCTCCCTATTTTTAATCCGATCAATCACTTAACGGCACTTCTTGCGCCACTCTCTGCGGAATGAACGCCGAGTCGGGATGGCGGTTTCGCGAAGCCGAAGGGCGGGTCAAGCGTTGGGCGGGCGGCAGCAATTCCAACGACGCGATCGGGACCCCTTCCATGAGCGACAAACCCACTGGAATCCCTGGCACTTCGCCGCATGACGACGATGACGAGTTTGACCTCGGAATCAGCGTCCAGGCAGTCGCAAATATTATCGATGCCGCCCGCGCCTCCGATGAAGCGGAGGAAGAGGATGCCAACGAGGATGTTGAGCTTGAGACGGCGGATGCGAAGAAGCCCGACCTGACCGGCGAGAACCTCGAAACCCTGATTGAGGAGTTGAATGAGGATGAGCTGGCCTCCCTCATCGCCCTCGCCTGGGTCGGCCGTGGCGATTACGAGCCGGATGAGTGGGAAGAGGCGCTGAACCTGGCGAGGGAGCGAAACGAGGCTGACCCGGCCGGCTATCTCACCAGCCTGGATCTGCTGGGCGATCTCCTGGCCGAGGGCCTGGCCGCCTTCGGAATCGTGGTGGAGGAGATCGAGCGTTGAGGCCAGCCGGGCCGGCACCTCACCCGAAGGTCGGTCCGGGCCGTCCCGCGATCTCGCGCACCAGCTTGCGGCGCACGGCATTGCCGAAGGCGCCGAAATCCTCGGCGGCGACGAGGAAGGCTCCGTCACCGCCGATCACCGAATCGCGATAGTACTGATCCAGTGGAATGGGCGATGGCCGCCCGAAGGTCGGACGGTCATTCATGATGGGCAGGCCATTGATGGTCACGCCCTCCGCCACAACCCGGTCCCGCACGCTCTCCACCGGCATGCCGCTGTTGTTGACCCCATCGCCGGACACATCGATCACCCGCCGCGTGCCCTCGAAGGGCGATTCCGACAGGGTGCGCATGGAGAAGTCGAGCCCGCCGGAGATGGAGGTCCAGGACAGCGCGACGCGCGGCGCGCGTCCCAGCTCTGCGGCCCAGGCATCGGCCTCGGCCTGGCTGCCGATCCGCGTCCAGGGAATCACGAGGCGCTGGTAATCCGAGCCGGCCCATTCGACATAGGCCACCGCGATCGCCCCCGTCATGCCCGCCCGGATCGCCTCCACCACGCGCGGATCGGTCATGGCGCCGCGATAGCCCTCGCGCTGCAGCCGCGCCTCGTCGTCGTCGATGGAACGGGAGACATCCACGGCGAGCACCAGCAGGAGGTCCACCTCACCTTCGGCTCGCGATCGCGCCGCGGGAAGCATCGCGGCGCCACTGGCCGCGAGAAGGGACCGTCGCCGCATGGAACACGTCCTCGCGCCTAAGGCCCGGGATCAGAACAGGCCGCGCCCGCCGCGTGCAATGCATTTCGTGGCAGTGCACGCGCTTGTCAGCGCGGCAGCTTCACCGCCGGAAGGGTGGAGGCATCCGGCACCCAGCCCGACGGCTTACGGCGCAGCAGCGGCGTGGCGAAGGCGGCGCAGACCGGCACATCCGCGGGCCAGGAGGCCAGCCAGCGATCACCCTGCGCCATGGCGACGCAGAGCCCGACGGGCCGCAGCCCGGCCCGCTCCAGCAGCGCCAGCCCGGCCAGCGCGGAGCTGCCCGTGCTGATCACGTCATCCACCAGCAGCACCCGCCGCCCCGCCAGCCGCCCCAGGACACGAGGATCCAGCCACATCCGCCGCTCCCCGGGGGTGGTGGAGGAGGAGACAGGCACCGACAGCCCCTCCTCGTACCAGCGTTTCCGGGAATAGCCCGCGGCCACCCAGTTCGGATGCCCCAGCGCCTCGGCCACCAGGGGCGCGAGGGCGTGGCCCAGTGTCGGCAGCCCGCAAACCACCTCGGCGCCCAGCGGCCGCGCCGCCTCGGCCGCCCAGTCCGCAATTCGCCGCAGCACGGCGAAGGAAGCCTGGTTGGCGATCAGGCCGGTGACCGCGACAGCGCCGTAGTCGCGCAGGGGCAGGCGTAGCGCCGAGCCATCCGGCATGGGCGCGGCCATGCTCCCGGCATGGGGCGGCGCATCGGGGGCGGGCTCAAATCTTTGCCAGAACTCCATGGGATCGCGCTTGGCATAGCGTGTGATGGTGGTCCAGCCTTGCGGAAAGCCCCAGGCTCGGCCATCCGCCGCGCGCCCACCGGAGACGAAGCATGACAACCCGCCGCACCCTCGTCACTGCCCTGGGGGCCGCCTCCGGCACCGCCTTCCTGTCCTGGGACGCGGCGATCCGCGCCGCTCATGCCCAGACACCGCCCGGCATCATCGTCATGGCGAAGCAGATCGATGACATCATCACGCTCGATCCCGCCGAGAGCTTCGAATACACGGGCGGCGAGATCTGCGGGAATGTCTACCAGAAGCTCGTCACCACCCCGAACGAGGCCCCATCCCGCCTGACCGGCGACCTCGCCGAGAGTTGGACGGCCAGCGATGACGCAAAGACCTTCACCTTCCGCCTGAAGCCCGGCCAGAAATTCGCCAGCGGCAAGGAAGTGACGGCGGAGGACGTGGTCTACTCCCTCCAGCGCGTGGTGGCGCTGAACAAGAGCCCGGCCTTCATCATCAACCAGTTCGGCTTCAACAAGGACAACATGGCGCAGACCATCCGCGCCACCGATCCGCGCACCGTGGTGCTGGCCACCGCCGAGCCGACCGCCACCTCCTTCCTGCTCTACTGCCTCTCGGCGGCCGTCGGCAGCATCGTGGAGAAGGCCATCGTCTCCGCCCGCGCCCAGAATGATGACTGGGGCAATGCCTGGATGAAGGGCAACTCCGCCGGATCCGGCAGCTACCGCATCGTCTCCTGGCGCGCGAGCGAGGCCGTGACGCTGGAGGCCAACCCGAACGCCGCCAATGCCCCCGCCACGCGCCGGATCATCATGCGGCATGTCGCCGATCCCTCGGCGCAGCTTTTGGGCCTGCAGCGCGGCGACTATGACATGGCGCGCAATCTCGCCTCCGACCAGATCAGGAACCTGAGCAGCGACAACCGCTACACCGTCGTCTCGCAGCGCAAGGCGAACCTGCTCTATATCGCCATGAACCAGAAGAACCCGATCCTGGCGAAGCCGCAGGTGCGCCAGGCAATCAAAATGGCCATCGACTATGACGGCATCCAGCAGAACATCGTTCCCAGCAACTTTGCCGTGCACCAGGCTTTCCTGCCCGAGGGCTTGCCCGGCGCATTGACCGAGAAGCCCTTCAAGCTGGACGTGGCAGGCGCCAAGCGCCTTCTGGCCGAAGCTGGACATCCCGACGGCTTCGAGTGCAGCTTCGATTTCTTCGCCGCGGCTCCGGTGGGCGATATCGCCCAGGCCCTGCAGGCCAACCTGGCCGCCATCGGCATCCGCCCGCGCATGCTGCCGGGTGAGACGCGCGCGGTCATCACCAAGACCCGTGCGCGCCAGCACGATCTGGCCCTGCTGCGCTGGGGTTCGGACTACTTCGACCCGCACAGCAATGCCGAAGCCTTCAGCATGAATCCCGACAACTCGGACGATGCGCGCAACAAGACCCTCGCCTGGCGCTCAAGCTGGGACATCCCCGAGCTGACCGCCCGCACCATCGCCGCCGTGAAGGAAACCGACACGGAGAAGCGCGTGACGATGTACGAGGATCTCCAGCGCGACCACCAGCAGCAAAGCCCCTTCGCCGTAATGATGCAGGAACTGGAGGTGGCGGTAACGCGCAACGCCGTGCGCGGCATGAGGATCGGCGTGCTGAGCGACCGCACGAACTACGCGACCATCGCCAAGACCTGAACTTGCTTAAGGCCCGCCTTGGGGCGCTGGCGGCGACGGCCGCCAGCATCCCCATCACCCTCCTCGGCCTTGCCGTGGTCACCTTCTTCATCGGCCGCGTGGTGCCGATCGATCCGGTGCTGGCCGTGGTGGGCGATCGCGCGCCGGCCGATGTGGTGGAGCGCGCCCGGATCGAGATGGGCCTGGACCAGCCCCTTTACGTGCAGTTCTGGCGCTACCTGACCGATATCCTGACCGGCAATCTCGGCCGCTCCGTGATGACCTCCAACTCCGTGTGGGAGGACATCACGCGCTTCTTCCCCGCCACCTTCGAGCTGGCGACGCTGGCGATCATCGTGGCTGCCATCCTCGGCATCGGCCTTGGCGTGCTGGCCGCCACGCGGCAGGGCTCCTGGGTGGACCAGGCGGTGCGCGTCTTCTGCCTCGCCGGACATTCCCTGCCGGTCTTCGTGCTGGCCCTGATCTCGCTGCTCGTGTTTTACGCCTGGCTCGGCTGGCTGCCCGGCCCCGGGCGGCAGGGCATCGTCTATCAGGACATGGTGGAGACCCGCACAGGCCTGCTGACGCTGGATGCCGCGCTCGCCGGAGACTGGCCCGCCTTCTGGGATGCGGTCGCGCACCTGATCCAGCCCGCCGGCGTGCTCGCCTTCTTCTCGCTGGCCTATATCGCCCGCATGACGCGCGCCTTCATGCTGGCGGAACTGCGCAGCGAATATGTCACCACCGCCCGCGCCAAAGGTCTCTCCACGGCGCGCATCGTCTGGCGCCATGCCTTCCGCAACACCGCGGTGCCGCTGGTGACGGTAATCTCCCTCACCTATGCCGGCCTGCTGGAGGGTGCGGTGCTGACCGAGACGATCTTTGCATGGCCGGGTCTCGGCCAGTATCTCACCGTCTCGCTGCTGAACGCGGACATGAATGCCGTGCTGGGCGCGACCCTGGTGGTTGGGCTGATCTATGTGGCGCTGAACCTGCTGGCCGACCTGCTCTACCGCCTGATGGACCCGCGCACGCGATGACCGGCCCTACCCCCGGCAGCTCTATCGCCGACGCCGCGACCGCCACGGCAGCGCTGGAGCCGATCCCGCCCGACGCCGTCCAGGAAGCCGCTGGCGCGCCGCCACCGCCTCAGCCCGGCGCCGCCTCCGGCCGCCGGCAGTGGTTGCTGACCGACGCCCCCGCCTCGCGCTCCCAGGCCGCCTGGGGCCGTCGCTACCAGGCCTGGCTCTCCTTCCGCCGCAACCCGCTGGCGATGGTGGGGCTCGCTGTGCTCCTTCTCATGCTGGCGCTGATTCTGCTGGCCCCGGTCCTGGCGACTCACGACCCTGCCATCCAGGAACTCGGCAACCGCCTCGCCGCCCCCTCCGCCGCGCATTGGCTGGGCACGGACGAGCTGGGCCGCGACGTCTGGTCCCGGCTTCTCTATGGCGGCCGCATCACCCTTGGCATGGTCGTGGCGGTGGTGCTGCTGGTGGCTCCGGTCGGCCTGCTGGTGGGCTGCGTGGCCGGCTATGCCGGCGGTATCTGGGACCGGCTGCTGATGCGGGTCACGGATGTCTTCCTCGCCTTCCCGCGCCTCATCCTGGCGCTCGCCTTCGTTGCCGCCATGCGCCCGGGCGTGGAAAGTGCGGTGATCGCCATCGCCCTCACCGCCTGGCCCCCCTATGCCCGCCTCGCCCGCGCCGAGACGCTGACGATCCGCCGCACCGATTATGTCGCCGCAGCCCGGATGACCGGCGCCTCCCCCGCGCGAATCGTGCTGCGCCATGTCATGCCGATGTGCCTGCCCTCGCTGGTCGTGCGGGTGACGCTGGACATGTCCTCCATCATCCTCACGGCGGCGGGCCTCGGCTTCCTCGGCCTCGGCGCGCAGCCGCCCCTGCCGGAATGGGGCACGATGATCGCGACGGCCCGGCGCTTCATCCTGGAGCAATGGTGGGTGGCCGTGATGCCCGGCATCGCCATCTTCGCCGCCTCCCTCGCCTTCAACCTGCTCGGCGACGGGTTGCGCGACGTGCTGGACCCGAAGCAACGATGACCGGCGAGCCCCTGGTGGCGGTGAGGAACCTCCACGTCGATTTCCCCTCCGCGACCGGCGTCACCCAGGCCGTGCGCGGTGTCTCCTTCGCCATCGGGCGCGAAAAGCTCGGCATCGTGGGGGAGAGCGGCTCGGGCAAATCCGTCACCGGCCGCGCCCTGATGCGCCTGCTGCCGGGTTCCGCGAAGGTCCGGGCCGAGGTGCTGCGCTTCGGAACCACGGACATCCTCCACGCCTCGGAACGCGAGATGCGCGCCCTGCGCGGCGGCCGCATCGGGCTGATCCTGCAAGACCCGAAATACAGCCTGAATCCCGTGATGACCGCCGGTGCCCAGATCGCCGAGGCCCTGCGCGCCCATAGCAGGATGGGCGCGAAGGAAGCGCGGGAGGCCGCGATGGACCTGCTGGCTTCCGTCAGGATCCGCGACCCCCGCCGCGTCCATGATGCCTATCCGCACGAACTCTCCGGCGGCATGGGCCAGCGCGTGATGATCGCCATGATGCTGGCCCCAAATCCCGAACTGCTGATCGCCGAC
>DATCMG010000006.1:0-6058 GCA_036563555.1 Roseomonas sp.
TGCCCTGATTGCCTGTGGCGGCGGCATGGCCGTCGCACGCGGCGGCGCGGCGGCGGCCGTGCTGCCTCTGCCTATCGCGGGCCTGCTGGCCGAAACGCCGCCGGCTGAAACAGCCGCCGCTTTCGCCCGCCTGCGTGAAGCCGCGGACACGGTGATGGACTGGAAGCCGCCCTTCCGCATCTTTCGCGGCATCACGGGCATCTCACTCGCCTGCAACCCCGGGCCGCATCCGACGGATCTCGGCATTTCGGACGGCGGCACGGGCGCCCTGGTGGATCCGACCCTTCCGCTGGTGGAAGGTGTGGCTGCCAAGTAACGCCTGACACCCAGCCAGCGAAAACAGAACGTCTCAATTATCGATTCTATTGCAGCGTGTTTGGATCTTGCACTACATCACGCCGCGGCCAATTGCGCCTCTGCCGCAACCTGTGGTGCTGGAGCTTCTCCTCACATGCAATCTGCTCTTGCTGGCCTCTCTCTCCTCGTGCTCGGCGATAGCCATTGGGCTACGGCGGGTTACCTGGTCACGACGCTGCAGGATCAGCTCATCCAGCGCGGCGCCACGGTGAACTCCTTCGCTGCCTGTGGCGCGCCGCCGAGCGTGTGGCTCTCGGTCCGCGTCGCCTCCTGCGGCACGGCCAAGCGCCTGCAACGTGCCACCATCCAGAACGCGGCCGGTAGCGCCGCCCGCACCGTTCCGGTGGATGAATTGGTGCGCCAGTACCGCCCGAATCTGATCGCGGTTTCCATGGGCGATACCATTGCCGGCTATGTGCAGCGGCAAACGCCGGCGGACACGATCCGCGAGGAGGTCATGTCCCTGACCGACCGTATTAAGCGCCTCGGTATCCCCTGCATCTGGATCGGCCCGGCCTGGGGCACGGAAGGCGGGCCGTTCCTGAAGACCTTCGCCCGGGTGCAGGAAGTCAACACCATCCTCGCCCAGTCGGTCTCGCCCTGCACTTACGTGGACAGCACGAAGCTCTCCAAGCCCGCCGAGTGGCCGACCTTCGACGGCCAGCATTTCACGCTCGATGGCTACCGTGCCTATGGCACCGCGCTGGCCCAGCGGATCGCGCAGATGCCCGAGGTCCAGGCAGCCGCGCAGAAGCGCTGAAGGCGGGCTTGCCTGGCCTTCCGGGGGGAGGGCCAGGCAGGTCCGGATGCATGCGACGTCCCACACCGGGGCGAGCCGCAATGCGGTGGGCCGCCTTGGCGCCCGAGGGGATGGGGGAAAATGATGGCGGGGGTGGAGAGTCCTGACGGGCAGCCCGAGGGCTGGCGGACCGGGGCGCGCTGCACCCCATGATCTTCGCCTCCTTCGAGTTCCTCTGCCTGTTCCTGCCGCTCTTCTTCGCGGTCTATTTCCTCACGCCTTTCCGCCACCGGAACTGGCCGATCCTCATCCTCTCCTGGGCCTTCTACGCCTGGTGGCGGGTGGACTTCCTGCTGCTGCTCGTCTTCTGCACGGTCTTCACCTTCTACACCGTGCGCGGCATGGACCAGGCCGGGCCGAAGACCCGCACCGGAACCCGGCTGTTCATCCTTGGCCTCGCCGGCAATCTCGGCGTGCTCGCTTATTTCAAATACGCCAATTTCGGCGTTGCCGCCTTCAACGACATCCGCGCGGCCTTCGGCCTGGGCCCTGTGCCCTGGACCGAGATCATCCTTCCGATCGGCCTCTCCTTCTACGTGCTGCAATCCGTCTCCTATCTGACGGATATCTGGCGCGGAACGGTGCCGGTTACGCGCAAGCTGGTGGACTACGCCACATACAAGGCAATCTTCAGCCAGCTCATCGCCGGCCCCATCGTCCGCTATGCCGAGATCAAGGACGAGTTGGTCTCGCGCCCGCACAGCCTTGCCCAGTTCGGCCTGGGCGCACGGCGCTTCATGACCGGCTTCACCATGAAGGTCTGTCTCGCCGATACGGTGGCGCTGGTGGCCGATGCGGCCTTCGCCCTGCCCAGCCCGACGCTGGCCGATGCATGGACCGGCGCGATTGCCTACACGCTTCAGCTCTATTTCGACTTCGCCGGCTACTCCGCCATGGCGATCGGGCTGGCGCTGATGATCGGGTTCCACTTCCCCGAGAACTTCAATCACCCCTATCTCGCAGGCTCCATCCAGGCCTTCTGGCAGCGCTGGCACATGACGCTGTCGCGCTTCCTGCGCGACTATCTCTACATCTCGCTCGGGGGGAACCGGAAAGGCGCCTTCCGCACCTATCTCAACCTGTTCCTGACCATGGTGATCGGCGGCCTGTGGCACGGCGCCAACTGGACCTTCATTCTTTGGGGTGCCTGGCATGGCGGATTGCTGGCGGTGCACCGTCTATGGCAGGGGGCGGGCAACAGGCCGATGCCCTATGTCCTCGGCAATGCACTGACGATGCTGGCGGCGGTTATCGGCTGGGTCGTGTTCCGCGCGCATGACATCCACAACGCCGGCACGATGTATGGCGGCATGCTCGGCCTGAACGGTGCGCCGTTGAGCGACGCCCTGGCCTGGCAGGTCACGCCGGACCAGTGGTGGACGATGCTGATCGCGGTCGTCTTCGTCTATCTGCCGCTGCTCGGCCCACGCCTGCCCTTTCTGCGGCCGCCCGAGGCGATGGGCAGCTTCTGGCGCGCCCTCTGGGTGATCGGGCCACTGGCCGGCTTCCTGCTCGGCGTCGTGCTGCTCTACAGCCGCGCGGCCGTGCCCTTCCTCTACTTCCAATTCTGAGGTGGCCATGAGCAACACACCCTGGAAGAGCGCCCACGCTGCCGCCGTCCTGCAGGGGGCGGCCGCGGTGATCCTGCTCGCGGTCGGTGCCTGGCAGGGGATCGAGGCCATCGCGAGCCCGCAGGGCCAGCAACGGCTGCGGCCAAACCTGAACCTCGAAGCCTTCCTCTCCGGCAGGCTGACCGGCGCCGTGAACCATGTGATGGCGCACCAGCTTCCGGCCGACCCGCTGCTTCGCGCCGCGGGCGGCGTGTTCCGCTACAGCCTCTTCCACTCCGGTGGCCCGCAGGTGCGTGTCGGCTGCGACGACACCCTCTTCCTCACAGAGGAACTGCGCCCCTGGCCGCAGGCCGAGGCCGCCATGGCGGAGCGCGCGGAAGCCATGCGCCGCGTGCGGGACGCATTGGCCACGCGCGGAATCCAACTCGCCGTTGCCATCGTGCCTGACAAGGCGCGGGTGAAGACCGACAAGCTCTGCGGCGCCCCCCTCTCTGCCCAGGCGGCGGCTCGGCACGATGCCTTCCTCGCGGCGCTTCGCGACCAGCGGATAGAGCCCATCCTGCTCCTGCCCGCGCTCTCCGCGCAGGAGGCGCGAGGGGGGGCCTATTGGCGCACCGACACTCACTGGAACCAGGATGGCGCGAAGGCCGCGGCGGCCGCCATCGCTGAGGCGCTACGCGATGCCCCCCTCTCCCGTGCCGAGGAGTATCGCACCATCGCCGCGCCCGAGGAGACGAACGGCCCCGGCGACCTGCTCCGCCTGACCAGCCTGGACCGCGTTCCCGATGCCCTGCGCCCCGCGCCAGATCGCCAGCACCTCGAGCATACCGAGGCACCGGAATCCGGCGGTGGCGGCCTCCTCGACGAGACGCCGGCGCCCGAGGTCGCGCTGGTCGGCTCTTCCTACTCGGTGAACGCCAACTTCCACGGCGCCCTGCAGGAGGCGCTGCGGAGCACCGTACTTAACGCCGCGACCGCGGGCGGCGGCTTTGCCGGTAGCGCCGCCACCTATTTCGCGGGCGAGACCTTCCACGAGTCCCCGCCCAAACTCGTCATTTGGGAGATTCCGGAGCGCGTCGTCGCACAGCCTTTGACACAGGCGGAACGGGATTTCATCGCCCGCTGGCAAGGATGAACGTTACGATATTGACTCGTTGCGGCATCAGAGTTTGCATCCGGTTGCACCGCACCCAGAAGAATCGCGATGCCTCGCGGCGGCGCCGCGGGCCAATGCCCCGGAGATGATGACTTCATGCAATCTGCCCTCGCAGGCCTGTCCCTTCTCGTTCTCGGCGACAGCCACTGGGCCGCACAATCGAACCTCGCCGGCACGCTCCAGGACCAGCTCATCCAGCGCGGCGCCACGGTCAATTCCTTCGCTGCCTGCGGAGCCCCGGCGAGTGTGTGGCTCTCCGCGCGCGTTGCTTCCTGCGGCGCGACCCAGCGACTCCAGCGCGGCAAGGTCGAAGGGCGCGTCGGAGTTGCAGCTCCCGTCACACCGATTGACGAACTGGTGCGGCGTCATCGCCCGAACCTGATAGTCGTCTCGATGGGTGATTCCATGGCCGGCTACATGGCCCCGCGCACGCCCGCCGACTCCATCAAGGAGGATGCGATGACGCTGACGAGCCATATCCGGCGCCTCGGCATCCCCTGCATCTGGATCGGCCCTTCCTGGGGATCGGAGGGCGGGCCTTTCCTGAAGACCTTTGCCCGGGTGCAGGAGGTCAATGCCATCCTCGCCCAGTCCGTCGCGCCCTGTGTCTATGTGGACAGCCTGCGCCTGTCTCGCCCTGGCGAATGGCAGACCTATGACGGCACGCACTACACGGTGGAGGGCTACCGCGCCTATGGCACGGCGCTGGCCCAGCAGATCATGCAGATCCCGGAGGTCCGCGCCGCAGCTCAGAAGCGGTAGCGCGGCGGCATCCCGCTACCTGCTGGCGCTCAGCGCGCCAGCAGGTAGCGGATCGAGGGCTCCAGCCCCGCGGACAGAATGGCGTAACCGACATAGGTCAGGTGCAACCGGTCGAAGGCGACCTGGTCCGAAAGCCGCCCCTGCCCATCCACCAACATGCTGCCGGGATCGGTGAAGAAGACCGACTGGTTGTCGGCGCAGCGTGCGATCATTTCATTCACCCGCTGGTTCGCCCGGCGTGCCGGATCCGTGGCATCCGGCCCGCGCGGCAGGAGCCCGACGATCAGCACCCGCGTCCCGGGCGATTTCTGGCGGATCACCCGCACGACCTCCGCCACGCCCAGCGCCGTGTTCTCCGGCTGTTGCGCGGCAAGCGAATTATTGGTGCCGATCAGCAGCACCGCGAGCTTGGGCCGCAAGCCGGCCGGCCACTGTCCCCCGGCCTGCAGGCGCCACAGCATGCCTTGGGTGAAATCGCCCGTGACGCCCAGGTTCAACGCGGCCCGGTGTCCGTAAAATTGCTCCCAGATCGCGGGAAACCAGGCATGCGTGATCGAATCGCCGAGGAAGACGATCTGCGCGCGCGCATAATCCGCGGCGGTGAGCCGGCCCAGTTCCGCCACCCTGGCACGCCAATGCGCCTCCTCCAGATATTCCGGCTTCGCCTCGCGCGGCATGGGGCTGCGTCCCGGCAGCGCGGCGCAGGCCGCGCCTTGCGCCGCCACGGGGAGCGGCATGGCCACCAGCCCGGACAGCGCGAGAAATGCGGAAAGGCCGATTACCTTCCAGCGGCGGGTATGCTTGCGGCTCATCGCGGCGCGATCCGATCCTGCACCAGGAAGGTCGTCGGTTGGCCGGCCGGTGACATCAGCCAGATGCTGTACAGCCCACCGGCCTGAAGCCGGCCGAGATCGAGCGATGCCGCCTTCTGGCCGCCGCAGCTTGCCCGCACCACCGCCTGGGCCGGGTTCAGGCTGCGTGTCCGTCCCGTATTCGGCGCGATGCCCGAGAAGATGGACTGCGCCGAAGGATCCAGCGCCAGCGCACCGCCCTGGCAGCCCGGCACGGCATTGTAGAAAGTCACTCGCGCGCGGGTCTGGTTGTATTCGCCCTTGTCGGCGATGGAGGTCGCCGTCACGCGCTCGCCGTCGCGCTGCAACAGCACGGTGTTCAGCCCGCCACCTGCCAAATCCGCCTGCACCTCGGTCGTCGCGCCGCCTAGCGTGACCTGGAACTTCACCGCACGCTTCGCCACGTCCTCGGCGACGTAATAGGGGCTGACGCGATCCGCATCCTTGTCCCCGAGCGTGACCGGATCGCCGAAATCGGGACGTATCGTCGCCGGCCCCGGCAGGGCGCTGGCGATGCGCACGAAGGCGAAGCCCTCGGGCAGGCGCTGCTCATACAACATGG
>DATCMG010000595.1:0-7715 GCA_036563555.1 Roseomonas sp.
TGGAACACGGCGCACTTCACCGGCGGCTCGTCCTCCGGTTCCGGCGCCGCCGTGGCGGCCGGGCTGATGCCGCTGGCGCTCGGCAGCGACACGGGCGGCTCCATCCGGAATCCGGCGGGCCTCTGCGGCCTGGTCGGCCTCAAGCCGACCTCGGGCCTGGTCAGCCGGCGCGGGGTGATGCCCAACTCCTTCAGCCTCGACCATGTCGGGCCCCTGACCTGGACGGTGGAGGATTGTGCCATCGCCCTGCAGGCCATTGCCGGGCACGATGCGCGTGACCCGGCGAGCGCGGCCGTCACGCCGCCGGACTATCGCGCGGCCCTGACGGGCGACATCCGCGGGTTGCGGGTCGGTGTGCTCCGTCACCTGTACGAGGAGGAGGGCGGCGCTGCACCGGCCACCGTGGCGGCGCTCGACGAGGCCTTCGCAGTCTTGCGCCATCTCGGCGCGCGGCTGGAGGAGGTCCGCATCCGCCCCTCGACCGAGTACAACGACGTGAAGATCGTGATCGGTGAGAGCGAGATCCATGCCGTGCATGAGCAGGCGCTTCGGGAGCGGCCAGGCGACTTCGGCGAGGACTTCCTGACGCGCATCCTGCCGGCCATCCTCATCGGCGGCTCGGATTACGTGCAGGCACAACGCCTGCGCCGGATGCTGATGGATGAGTTCGACCGGCTGTACGCGCGCTTCGACGTGCTCGTCACCGCCGCACCGAGCCTCGCGCCGCGTCTCGATGCCTACCGTCCCGTCCAGTTCTGGCGGAAGGCGACATCGCTGGTCACGCCCTTCAACATTCCGACCGGCCCGGCCCTGGCGCAGTGCATTGGCTTCCACGAGGGGCTACCCATGGCCATGCAGGTGGCGGGCCGCGCCTTTGACGAAGCGACGGTGCTGCGGGTGGCGCATGCCTATGAGGCGGCCACCTCCTGGCGCGCTACGCGGCCGACACTGAATCCATCGGCTCCCTTGCCCGACGTGCCGCCAGTGCCCGATCCTGAGCCTTCGGATCTCGGCAAGGGCGGGGAGGGGGCCTTGCGCGACCTGTCCCGCAGGGCTGGGCTGGATCTGCCTGAGCGGGCATTCCGGCACCTGTGCTCGGCGGCTCCCTACACACAGGCGATGCTCGAACGTCTCCGCCGCCCGATCGCCCTGGATCAGGAACCAGCGAACCAGCTCCCCTCCGGATGAGGAAATCTCGCAGGCAGTCGGCGAGTGGCCGGTCACCGCACTGGATGGGTGCACTGCCGCCATGATCAGGGTTGGCCGAGAGCGGCCCGCCCGCTTTGCAGCGACGGACGGCGAAGAGCGAACGTCCTTCTGAGAGGCCAATCAAGCTGTGGCAGCGCGCAGAGCGCTAAAGCTATCGGAGCACGCAAGCCGCTTCCCTTGACGCCTTGCCAAAGGCCAGAAGAGGGAGCAGCACCGTCCGGCGGCCATCACGAGAGACCTCCATCATGCCGGCCATCTCGTCCGGATACCCCTGCCTGTGGGCGAGCGTCTCGCAACGCGTCCTCCCACGCATGGTGAAAGGGCGCATGGAGCGTCCCACCATGCCTCGCCCGTGAGCGTGATGGTCGGTCCCGAATCACCGCAGACACGGGCGCTGCGCTGGGCCGGGCTGGTGGCGCTCTCGGCGCTCGGCATGTGGGTGCTGAGCCTGCTGCAGCTGCCCGCGGGCCCCTTGCTGGGTGCCATGGGCGTCGCGGTGCTGCTCGCGACGCGCGGCACCTCGCTCGCGGTGCCGCGGCAGGTCTTCCAAGTGGCGCAGGCGGTAGTGGGCTGCATGGTAGCGCGTGCCATCCCGGCCACGGTGCTGGGCGACATCGCGAAGGACTGGCCGATCTTCCTGGCCGGCATCTTTTCGGTCATCGCGACCAGCGCGCTGCTCGGCTGGCTGTTGGCGCGGGCACAGGTTCTGCCAGGGACCACGGCGGTCTGGGGCTCCTCCCCCGGAGCTGCCGCGGCGATGACGGTGATTGCCGAAAGCTACGGCGCCGACATCCGGCTGGTCGCCTTCATGCAGTACCTGCGCGTGGTGATCGTGGCGGTCTGCGCCACCATCGTCGCGCGGATCTGGCTGCCGGAGGGCGCGACCTCGGTTCCGCAGCCGGACTGGTTCCCGCCCATCGCCTGGGGACCCTTCGCGGGCACGCTGCTGCTGATCCTGCTCGGGACGCTGGCCTCGCGCATCCGGCGCCTTCCCTCGGGCCCGCTGCTGGTGCCGCTCTTCCTCGGCTCCTTCCTGCAGGATTTGGGCGTGCTGCGGATCGAACTGCCGCCGATGCTGCTGCTCGCCGCCTATGCCTTCATCGGCTGGAGCATCGGGCTGCGCTTCAACCGGGCAGTCGTGCGCCACGCCGCGCGGGCGCTGCCGCGGGTGCTGCTCGCCATCCTGTCGCTGATCGCCCTCTGCGGCGTCCTCGCGGCCCTCCTCGTGGTCTTTGCCGGGGTGGACCCGCTGACGGCTTATCTTGCCACCAGCCCGGGTGGCGCGGATTCGGTCGCCATCATCGCGGCGAACAGCCCGGTGGACCTGGCCTTCGTCATGGCCATGCAGACGGCGCGCTTCATCGTCGTGATGCTGACCGGCCCATCCATCGCCCGCTTCATTGCCAACCGGACGGGGGTGGCGCGGCCCCGGTAGCCATCAACCGGGGCGGAGAGGGGCGGCCCGCAGCGGTGCAGCACCTCGTCCAAAGCGTTCCTGCGGGCGCCAGCCGCTACGCCCGTCACGCGGAGAGTGCTGACGCGCTACGCCGTGGACGGCCGGCTGGAGGTGGACAACAACCCAGGCGAGTGCGCGATCAGACTACTTATCTTGGGCCGGAGAAGCTGGCTGTCTACGGGCTTGGAAGCAGGCGGCCACCCTGCCGCGACAATCGCATCCCTAGTCGCCACCACCGGACAAAGGATCCATGTCCGCTGCTGAGCGTCCTGGAGATGCTGCCTGGCGTCCGGCATGGGTCCCCCCGGCTGCTCGTCGGGTGAGAAAGGGCGCGACCGTGATCACATCAGGCCGCGCGGGTGGCTCGATCCGGCACCCAAACTCGCCCGTCGAAGAGCCTGCGGGCAGTGCGGTAGAAGGATCCCGCCCGCGCCTCCCAGGCACCATTCTCTTCGACGACGTCGGCATCCACCGTCAGCACACCAGAGGGCATGCCAAGCCGGACCGGTCCTTCCTGCGCTGCTGGGGAGAGTGCCTCGGCCACAACCGTCCCGCCGATGCGCGCCGCGACAGCGACGCAAAGTGACCCTGTGAGCGGCAGTGCGCGGTGCGGCTGCCCATTGGAGATGATGCGCACAGTCAGATCAATCTCGGCGGCAGGGATGACCTGACCGGAGAGCGTCGGCCCATTGGTGGCGGGGCTGACGAAGCCGATATAGGGTACCGTGCTGATCATGCGGGCCGCCTCGATGTCCGGCGCGATGCCCATCAGAACGGAGCCTTGGATCCGGATCTCGTTCAGCAGATGAAGGACGTCAGAATTGGCATCAAGCTGGCCCGGCAGCTCTGTGCCGATCAGGCCAATGTCGCGCGCGCGAACGAAAACCGCAGCGTTGGCCGCGTCCACCAGCGAAGCCTCGACCCTGCCGAAGCCCGGCACATCCAAATGGTTTACCACCCTGCCGCTCGGCAGCAGCTTGCCGGTGGTGGCACCCCCGGGGTGCAAGAAGTCAAGCCGCACTGGCGCCCCAGTTCCGCCCACACCAGGGATCGCGAGCCCGCCATCGTAGCGCGTCCGGCCTTCCTCCAACGGAAACGTGCCGTGGATGATCTTCTTCGTGTTGGTGTTGTAGATGCGAACTGTCGCCGTGTCGCCGTCCGGGCGCACCAAGCCCTCGTCCACCGCAAAGGGTCCGACTGCGGAACTCATGTTGCCGCAGTTGCCCTTGTAATCCACCCGGTCCTCTCGGATGAGAACCTGGCCAAAGGTGTAATCGACATCCGCGTCCTCGCGATCGGATGGCGCCAGGATGCAGACCTTCGAGAGGGAGGACACCCCGCCGCCCATGCCGTCGAGCTGCCGCCCGTAGGGGTCGGGAGTTCCCATGGCGGCAGTGAACAGAGCATCCCACTGGCTCCGGTCAGCCGGAAGGTCGCGGGCGTGGAACATGATGGCCTTGCTGGTGCCCCCGCGCATGAAGACGGCGGGGATGGCTTGTTGGGTCACGTCGTTTCCTCCGAAGGCCGGAAGTGGAAGGTGGCGCCGGCAAGGTGCCAGTACGGATCGCCGGATTCAGGCATGTAGGCAGCCAGCGCCCAGGCGCGGCACCTGCGCGGGTCCTCCAGGGCACGAGAAAGGCAGGCCAGAAGCGAGCGAGAGAACGGCGCGAAGCCTCGCCGGTCCCTCACCCCGGTCTAATTGTTGGTCACGCCAGCCAAGCGGACTATTGGGCCCCACCGGTCGAACTCCGTGCGCACGAAGCTGTCCGTCGCGTCAGGGCCTGCCCAGATGTCCTCCGAACCAAGTTCAGCCAGGCGCGCTCGCATGGATGGCTGAGCCAGCAGCTCCTTCACCTCCGCTGAGAGGCGGTCAATGACGGGGCGCGGCGTGCCGCGCGGCGTGAATAGGCCAGTCCAGGACTGCACCTCGTAATCCGCCACGCCCTGCTCACCGATGGTGGGAATATCGGGGCGGCTGGACAGTCGTGCCTTGCCCCCGATACCCAGCAGCCGGACCTGCCCGGCCTCGGCCGCCGGCAGGACGGTTGGCAGGTTGAGGAAGGCCACAGGCACGGTTCCCGCGATCAAGTCCGCCAGCGCCGGCCCGCCGCCGCGATACGGCACGTGGTTCAACTCGACCGCCGCGCGCAGCCGCAGCAACTCCCCCGCGAGGTGATTACTGCTTCCAACGCCGGTCGAGGCAAAGCTTAAGCCCCCGGGCGTTGCGCGGATCTTCGCCAGTAGTTCCTGGACGTTGCTCACCCCAACGGAAGGATGAACCGCCAGCGCGTTCGGCACATCGACCATCATGGCGACGGCCGCCAATGCCTCGCGCGGATCATAGCCCTGGTCGGGCACGACGAGATGGTTGAACACGTGGTTGGAGGCCGAGGAGACCAGCAGCGTGTGGCCGTCAGGCCTCGAGCGAGCTACTTGTCCCATGCCGACACCACCGCCGGCGCCGGTGCGGTTCTCTACCACGAAGGACTTGCCGAAGGTCTTCTGGAGCCCCGGCGCGAGGAGCCGCGCCACAACGTCGTTGGAACCACCGGGCGCATAGGGCACCACCATTGTTACTGTGCGCGATGGCCAAGCTTCCTGGGCCTGAGCAGGACGCTGTCCCACCATTCCGAATGGCAGCGCCAAGGCCGCCTGGTAGATCGTTCGCCTTTGCATGAATGCTTCTTTCCCGATCGTCAATATTGCCTCCTTGCGCCCAGGCTTTGATCCCCAATGTGACCGATGGCAACACCGGTCGCGCCGGATCCTCGGCCCGGGTGGATCGAGCAATTCCTCGTCGCAGAGGCCTGCCCACAGTGTGGCACGAACCGTTAGCGGTCTAGCTCCGGCGCCAGCCCCGCCTGCTGTCAGGGTGCTCGCGCGAGGATGCGCCCGAAATCGCCATCCAGCGCAGCGAGCGCGCTATCGATCCGGCTGCGGTTCTCGCTCACCCAGCCAGCCTGCTCCGCCAACCGGGCACGTGCCCCGGACAGCATCCGGGTCATCTCCGCAGGTTGCGGGCCGCCGGGGGTGGCGCGGTTGCGGATGATCGCGATGGGATCAAGAGTCTCGCGGAACTCCGCCTCGCTCATCGGCAACTCGCCCGCGGGCAGCTGCATGTCCCGCAGCGTCTCCGCATAGATCCGCCGCGCCTCCTCATAAGGGAAGTCGCTCGGGCGAATGTCATGCGCTTTCGCGTGGTCCACCACCTCGGAAGCGAAGTGGTGCCCGACGCGGAAGGGCAGGCTATACTTCCGCATCAGCACATCAGCTACCTCCTGCGAGGCGGTCCAGTCGTTGTTCAGCTCCTCCAGCGCACGCTCCGGGCTGATGACCAGCGCCTTCAGCACGCGGTTCCATCCCTCCAGCACCGCGACGGTGCCGGCAATCACGGCCACGTTGTCGGCCACGGATTTTGCGTCATTCATCCCGGGCGGGATGTTGTGGGCCTGGATGGCCCGGCCGATGCCCATGGTCACTACCCTGGAGGCCTGACTGCGGGTGTCGTTGAGCAGCCCGGGGTTCCGCTTCTGCGGCATGGCGCTCGAGACATAGGTATTGCCGCCGCCCTCCTGCAGCAGGATCCAGGGGCGCGGCTGCGCGTACTGGGTCATGATGTCCTCGATGAAGGCGCCGGCATGTAGGGCAATGCCGGTCGCGAGCGCGCCAATCTCGACCGGCATCTCGGCCGCGGCGATTTGGGCCGCATCGTAGGCATTGTCCACCGTGCCGGGGAAGCCGAGATAATGCGCCATGCGGCCGCGGTTCAGAGGCCAGCTCGTGCCGTTCAGCACGGTGGTACCCATTGGGGAGAGGTCGAGCCGCGCGAAGCTCTCCCGCAGCCGCTGCGCGTCACGCTCCAGTCCTGCGATATGCCCTAGCAGGTAGTGGCCGTAGCTGTTGGGCTGGGCGGCCACGCCGTTGGTGTAGTTTGGCACGATGGTGCCGGCATGCGTCTCGGCCAGCCGCAGCATGGTCTCGGTGGTCTGGCGGAGTTGGTTGGCCAGGCGCAGCAGCTCATCGCGCAGGATGGCCGCACGCACGGTCGAGAGCATGTCCTGGCTCGACCGGCCTGCGTGCAGCAGGGTCGCCTCCACTCCAGCCGCCTCGATCAGTAACGGCTCGAAGGTGATAACCAGGCTTGGCCGCTTGCCGCCGGGTTGGTCCCCCGCCCGGAGCACCTGGTTGAGCCCCGTCGCGATCCGCGGCGCCAGTGCAGGGTCAAGTAGCCCCTCCTCCGAATTAATTACGGTGCTGGCTTTGTTGATCTCGCCCAGCCAGAAGAACGCGTCGCGCCGTGATGGCGTGGGGGTTGCCGTCTGTGCGGCGAGGGAGTTGGTGACGGAAACCATTGCGGCCACTCCGAGAAGCATCATCCAACGGCGCATCGTTCGTCTCCCGCACTGCTGACCCGGCCTGGAGCAGGAGGGCATTCTAGAGCCCGATCGTTCCTGGTGAAACTGCCAGGGGGTGAATCGCAGGACCAAGCTCGGCTTTCTGCTTCTATCCAGGCGCTGGAGGAGGTCAGTGGTTGCGATGTCCGCTTGGCAGAAGCGTTAGACGGCAGCGAGGATGTCGGCGGCGGTTTTCGTCCAGTGGAACGGCTTTGGCCCGGCGTTGTGGGCTTCGATGTAGGCGGTGATGGCGGCTTCGGGCTCTGCTGTGGAGCGATGCGCGCTTCGCCTGATCGCGTCTCGGTCAGCAGGGCGAAGAAACGCTCGACCTGATTGATCCAGGAGGCTGAGGTCGGCGTGTAATGCGCGTGCCAGCGCGGCCGCTTGGCGAACCAGTTACGGATCAGCGCCGTCTTGTGGCTCGAGACATTGTCCATCACGACGTGGATGTCGAGGCTATGGCGCAGGTGCAGGCCGGGGCTGCGCCGTGATGCGATCCACCTCGGCGAGGTCCTCCGCGCCGAGTATCCAGCCGGCGGCGGCGATGTTCTGGGTGATCTGCTCAGGCTTCGTGGCGCCGGCGATCACGCTTGAAACCATGGGCCGCGCCAGCAGCCAGGAAAAGGCGAGTTCCAGTATGCTGCGGCCACGGGCAG
>DATCMG010000597.1:0-4070 GCA_036563555.1 Roseomonas sp.
CTCGGCCTGCTTGCGCATGCCTTCGGCCTCCTCACGCAGCCGGGTCGCCTCGGCCAACTGGGCCCGGACCTGGATGGCGCGGGCATCCAGCGCTGCGGTCATCTTTGCCCAGGCGGTGCGGCCCAGCAGCAGCAGGAAGACGACGAAGGAGACGGCAACCCAGAACTTCGGGTCCAGCCAGAAGTGCTCGTAATGATGCATCACGCCGCTCCCGAACCAAGATTGCGGGGGCCGAGGTTCCGGGCCGCCAGCTCCCGCTGGATCGCGCTCGCCACCGCAGCCTTGTCCTCGAGCCCGGACAGGCGCTTCACCAGTGCCTCGGCGGCATCGGTCGCGGCTTCACGCAGCGCACCCATGGCGGAGTCGCGGGCCGCACCGATGCGCGTCTCCGCCTCGGCGATCTGCGCGTTCAGCCGCTCGGCCAGGGCCTCGGCGCGCTTCTGCGCATCGGCCTGGGCCAACTGGGCCGCGGCAGCGACGGAAGCCTGGGCCTCCGCGCGGGCACGGGCGGTGCTGTCGCGTTGGGCGGCCTCGGCCGTCTCAGCCTCGGCGCGGGCGTCGCGGGCTGCGTCCAGATCGGCCGCGATGCGGGCACGCCGGTTCTCCAGCACCTCCGCCACCGGTGGCAGCAGGTAATGGGCAGCGATAAAGACCAGAAGGCCGAAGATCACGAAAAGCCAGACCACCTGCGCGATGGTCAGGGGATTGGCGAAGTTCAGCTGCGGCATGCCGCCCGTGTCGGCCGCCTCATGCGCGGCGGCGCCATACTCGGCCGCCGTCACATTCGCCTCGCGCACCGCGCGGGCGCGGTCGCTATCGGCCTGCACGGCGACGCTGGGCGGCTGCTGCCCGGGGAGCGGCGCATCGGTGCGCACCGCGCCGGTCGGCGCGGGCGCCGTGACGTGCTGGGCCAGGGCAGCGGGGGCCTGCGAGAGAAGCAGGGCCAACGCCATCGCATGCAGGATGCGGGTCATCATATCTCCGTTCCGTGGCGGACGGCCGGCCCACCCCGTGAAGGGTTACCCGGCCGCGCCGCGGAGCCGATCAGGCGAAGAGGATGAGGAAGGCGATCAGCAGCGCGAAGAGCGCCACCGCCTCGGTCAGGGCGAAGCCAAGAATACCGATCGGGAACACGGCATCGCGGGCCGACGGGTTGCGGGCAACGCTGTTGATCAGCGAGGAGAAGATGTTGCCGATGCCAAGGCCGACGCCGAACAGCGCGATCACGGCGAGGCCGGCACCGAGCGCCTTGTAGGCACCGAGATAAGCGGCGGGGTCGTTCATCGAAGGATCTTTCCTTGTCTGGAAGAGGTGGGCCTGGCCGACTAGTGCAGGTGCACCGCGTCGTGCAGGTAGATGCTGGTGAGGATCGCGAAGACATAGGCCTGAAGGAAGGCGACGAGGATCTCGAAGCCGATCAGGGCCACGTTCACCGCGAGCGGCAGCGCGGCGCCGAGAAAGCCGACGGCGCCCAGCGAGCCGATCAGCACGATGAAGGTCGCGAAGACCTTCAGCATCACGTGCCCCGCGACCATGTTCGCGAAGAGACGGATGGAGAGGGAAACAGGCCGGGAGATGTAGGACACCACCTCGACCGGGATGATGATCGGCGCCAGCCAAAGCGGCGCGCCCTCGGGGAAGAAATAGCCGAAGAACTTCTTCCCGTGCAGCGCCAGCGCCACGACCGTCGTCACCAGGAAGACCAGGATCGCGAGGCCGAAGGTGACCGCGATGTGCGAGGTATAGGTGAAGGCGTAGGGCAGCAGGCCGAGCATGTTGCCGAACAGCACGAACATGAACAGGGCGAAGACGAAGGGGAAGTAGCGCCGTCCCTCATGCCCGACCTGGCCGACGACCACGCCTTCCACGAACTCGTAGAGCATCTCGGCCGCAGACTGCAGCCGGCCCGGCACGACGGCGCGGTGCCGCATCCCGACAAGGAAGAGCAGCGAGATCAGCCCAACGGCCAGCAGCATATGCGCATTCGACTGGGAGAAACCCACGGCCCGGCCGATGGGGCCCAGCACGGGCACCAGCTCGAACTGGCTCAGCGCGTCGATCGTCTTGCCTTCGGCGGCCACGTGTCGGTCCCTACATTACGATCCGGCGCCGTGCCGGGGGCTGAGAAGGCGATAGAGGTTCAGCACCCCCGCGGCGCCACCCACCACGAAGAACACGAGGAAGAGCCAGGGAAAGGTCCCGAGCCAGCGATCCAGGCCGAAGCCCAGTGCCGCGCCCACGACGAGCGCCGATACAACCTCGACCCCCGCGCGGAAGCCAATTCCCCACGGTCCTGTCGGCAGTCCTCCCGTCCCCTCGGTGGGTTTGGGATCCAGGCCCTGGCGGGTCCTGGCCTGCCGCAGTCGGTCGTCGAAGCCGTCCCGGTTTTCCACTTCGCTCCTCCGCGGGTACCCCCCGGAAGGCAGGGGGTCCCTAAATTGGCGTCCATGTGGTGTCAAGCATGTGGGGCATCGCAACACCCACATAACACCCGCTTCCGACCCGCTGTTGCGCCATTCCAGCCGCGCGCCGCAAGGTGCGGGGCCTCAGGCCCCGATGAAACCGCCGGACTGCCGCGCCCATAACCGGGAATAGGCCCCGCCGCGTGCCAGCAACTCGGCATGGGTCCCGCTCTCGGCCACCCGCCCCGCCTCCAGCAGCACCAACCGGTCGAGGCTCGCGATGGTGGAGAGGCGGTGGGCGATGGCGATCACCGTCTTGCCGGCCATCAGGGCGGCGAGCTGGTCCTGAATCGCCGCCTCCACCTCCGAGTCGAGGGCGCTGGTCGCCTCGTCCAGCACCAGGATGGGGGCGTCCTTCAGCAGAACCCGCGCGATGGCCACGCGCTGCCGCTGCCCGCCGGAAAGCTTCACCCCACGCTCCCCGGCATGGGCGTCATAGCCCCGCCGGCCCCGCCAATCCGACAGATCGCCGATGAAGCCGGCCGCCTCCGCCCGCCGCGCGGCCTCCGCCACCTCGGCGTCCGAGGCGTCCGGACGGCCGAAGCGGATGTTGTCGCGAATGGAACGGTGCAGCAGCGCCGTATCCTGCGTCACCATGCCGATGGCGCCCCGCAGGCTTTCCTGCGTCACGCCGGCGATGTCCTGGCCATCTATGGTGATCCGCCCGGATTCGGGCCGGAAGAAGCGCAGCAGCAGGTTCACTGCCGTGGTCTTGCCGGCCCCCGAATGGCCGACCAGCCCAACCCGCTCCCCCGGCGCCACCTCCAGGTCGAAGCCGTCCAGCACCGCGCTGTCCTGGCGGCCATAGCCGAAGCGCACACCCTCGAAACGGATGGCGCCGCGCGTCACCACCAGGGGGCGGGCGCCGGGCGGGTCCGGCTCGGTGGGCGGCACGGCGATGCTGCCCATCGCCTCCTGGACCACGCCGATATTCTCAAAGATCCCGGCCACGTTGAAGGCCACCCAGCCCGAGATGTTGGCGATCTGCCAGGCCATGGGCAGGGCGGTGGCCACCGCTGCCGCCTCCACCCGCCCCTGCATCCACAGCCAGATCGACAGCGCGGCCATCGAGACGAGCAGCACCGCATTCAGTGAGGAGAGCAGGAGCGCGTTCAGCGTCACCATGCGCGACTGGCGCTGGAAGGCCCGCGTCAGCCCCGTCACCCCGTCCTGGATGAAACCATCCTCCCGCTCCGCGCGTGCGAAGAGCTTGATGGAGAGGATGTTGGTGTAGGAATCGACGATCCGCCCCGTCAGCAGGCTTCGCTGTTCGGATGCCGCGCGGGACCGGTCCTGCATCCGCGGCACCACGAAGCGCAGCAGCGCGGCATAGGCGATGAACCAGACCAGGATAGGCAGGGTCAGCCGCCAGTCCGCGCCCCCAAGCCAGACCACCGCGCTGCTGCCATAGATCAGGATGTACCAGACCGCCGTCACCGTCTGGACCACCGATTCCCGCAGCGCCGGCCCGGCCTGCATCACGCGGTTGGAGATGCGCCCGGCGAAATCCTCCTGGAAAAAGGTCCAGCCCTGGCGCGAAACCAGCCGGTGCGACTGCCACCGGATCAGGCTGGTGAAACCCGGATTGATCCCCTGATTCACCACCAA
>DATCMG010000600.1:0-5680 GCA_036563555.1 Roseomonas sp.
GGTCAGCAGGTCCTGCTCGAAGATCTCGACGCCCTGGAAGCCGGCGCTGGCCGCCGCCTCCAGCTTGTCGGGCAGGCTGCCCGAAAGGCAGACCGTCGCGATCGACTTGGGAAGGGGTGCTTGTGGCATGGGCGGCCCGGACATTCGGGCCCAGGCTACATCCCTCGCCGCGCCCGGGCCACCATCCCGCATCTTTCACGCGCGGGCGCCCTCCGCTATGGCCGCAGGATGGAAGCCGCGACGCCCGCCACCATCACCGAGTTCGACCGGATCGACATCCGCGTCGGCACGGTAATCGACGCCCAGCCCTTCCCCGAGGCGCGCAAGCCCTCGATCAAGCTCCGGATCGATTTCGGCGAGGGGATCGGCATCCGCCGCTCCTCCGCCCAGGTCGCCGTGCATTATACGCCGGAGACCCTGATCGGCCGTCAGGTGATGGCGGTGGTGAACTTCGCCCCCCGCCGGATCGCGGGTTTCGAGAGCGAGGTGCTGGTGCTCGGCGTACCGGACGAGGCTGGGGCGGTGGTGCTGCTGCGCCCGGACCAGGCGGTGCCGAACGGCGCCCGCATGTACTGAAGAGGATCCCCATGACCCCGCGCTACTACACCGTCACCTGGGACCAGCTTCACCGCGATGCCAAGGCCCTCGCCTGGCGCCTGGTGGGCAAGGGCCCGGTCGCGGGCGGCTTCAAGGGCATCGTCGCGATCACGCGCGGCGGCCTGATCCCGGCCGCCATCGTGGCGCGGGAGCTGGATTGCCGCCTGATCGAGAGCGTCTCCATCATCACCTATGATGAGGAGGAGAAAGGCGAGCCCCGCGTCGCCAAGACGCCCGCCGCGGCCGGCGACGGCACGGGCTGGCTGGTGCTGGACGACCTTGTGGACACGGGTACGACGGCGAGGATCGTGCGCGGCATGCTGCCCGGCGCCCATTTCGCCACCATCTACGCCAAGCCCGCCGGCAGGCCGCTGGTCGACAGCTTCATCACCGAGGTGAGCCAGGACACCTGGATCCTCTTCCCCTGGGACACCGAGCCGCAATTCGTCGCGCCCATCGCCCGCACCGCCGCGGGCGGGGGCTGAGGCGGGGGCGGGCCGGAATCTCACGCTGGCGCAGGCCTCCTGGTGCACGCATGGTTAGGCCTGCGAATCGGCTGCCCCGCGCGGCCGCGAGGGGAACCCGACCATGAACGCCACGCCGCGGCCCATCGCCGCCATCCTCGACAGCCGCGCCTTCGGCATCCTGATGCGCGTGATCCTCACCCTTCCTTACTGGGCCAGCGGATTCGCGAAGCTGATCGATTTCAGCGGCGCGCAGGCGGAGATGGGCATGTTCGGCCTGCACCCCACCGCGCCCTTCGCCATCGCGGTCATCATCACCCAGCTCACCGGCGCGATCCTGGTGATCCATGGGCGGTATGCCTGGCTGGGTGCCGGGGCGCTGGCCGTCTTCACCCTGCTGACCATCCCCCTGGTCCATTCCTTCTGGACGAAGAGTGGGCCCGAGGCGATCAGCAGCATGCATGTGGCTGTGGAGCATATCGGCATGTGCGGCGGCTTGGCGCTGGCCGCCATCCAGGCCCATTGGGCACGCCTGCGGGCCTGAGCGCGTGCAGATCCAGCGCATCGCGGCCTTCTCCGATGGCAGCCGGGGCGGCAATCCGGCCGGGGTGGTGCTCTCGCCCACCCTGCCCGA
This sequence comes from Roseomonas sp., assembly GCA_036563555.1. Lineage (GTDB taxonomy): Bacteria > Pseudomonadota > Alphaproteobacteria > Acetobacterales > Acetobacteraceae > Roseomonas. The sequence goes on from DATCMG010000600.1 coordinate 1,696, forward strand.
CGCCCCTGTCATGCAGGCCCTGGCGGCGGAAATCGGCTACTCCGAAACCGCCTTCGCGGCCCCCGAGGGCGAGGGCTGGCGCGTGCGCTACTTCGCCCCGGCGATGGAGGTGCCGTTCTGCGGCCACGCCACCATCGCGCTCGGCGCCGCGCTTGCGCTGCGCCACGGTGAAGGGCGCTATTCCCTGCGCCTGAATGCGGGCTCCATCACGGTAGAGGGCTGGCGGGAGGCCGGCGGGCTTCGCGCCGCGCTCCAGTCCCCGCCCACCCGAAGCTCGGCTGCCGCGCCGGAACTTGCCGCCGCCGCCTCCGCCCTGTTCGACTTCGGCGCCGACGCGCTCGACCCGCGAATCCCGCCGGCCATCGCCGAGGCCGGGGCGCACCACCTCATCCTCGCCTTGCGGGACCGCGAAACCCTGCGGGCCATGCGCTATGACCTCGCCGCAGGGCGCGCGCTGATGGAAGCATCGGGGCTGGTCACCATCGCCCTGGTTCACGCGGCCTCGCCCGGACTTTTCCACGCCCGGAACGCCTTCGCCATCGGCGGCGTGGCCGAGGATCCCGCGACGGGCGCAGCGGCGGCGGCCCTGGGCGGCTATCTCCGCGACATCGGCTGGCCACATGGCGGCGCCATCACGATCCACCAGGGCGATGAGATGGGCATGCCCTCCCGCCTGCATGCCGCCATCCCGGCCGTGCCCGGCAAATCGATCCGGGTCTCCGGGCAGGCGCGGATCATGGCGCCCGAGGAGGGCTGAGGCCCGCGCCTCAGGCCGAAACGGTTTCGTCCCTCGCCGCCAGCACCTTGTCCACGCGGCGGCCATCCATGTCGATGATCTCGAAGCGCCAGCCGCCGAAGACGATCCGGTCTCCCTCCTTCGGCACCCGCCGCAGCAGCGCCAGCATCAAACCGGCCACTGTGTGGTAGGTGCCGGGCTGCGGCAGCACCGGCAGGTCGAGCCGGGCACGCAGCTCATCGCTCGGCATCATCCCGTCCAGCAGCAGGCTTCCGTCATGCCGCTCCACGGCGGGGCCGGTGGAAAGCGGGGCAGCCGGGGCACCCAACTCCCCGACGATTGCCTCCAGCAGGTCCGAGGCGGTGACCACCCCCTCGAAGGAGCCGTACTCGTCCATCACCAGGGCAAGGCCGAGCGGGTCCTGGCGAATCCGCTCCAGCGCATCCAGCGCCGAGAGGTTGTCGGGCAGGACCATGGGCTGGCGCAGCACGCCCGCGACCGACAGGGGCTGGCCCGAAAGAACCTGGTCCAGCAGGTCCTTGGCGGCGGCGACACCGACCACGTTGTCCACGCGGCCATCCGCCACGATGAAGCGGTTCACCGTCTCGCCCTTCAGCTTCTCCGAAACCTCCTCGGGCGTGGCGTTGCGGTCGAGCCAGGCGATCTCGGGGCGCGGCGTCATGAGGGCGCGGATCGGCTTGTCGGCCAGGCGAAGGACGCGCTCGATCATGTGGCGCTCCTCCGTCTCCAGCGCGCCGGCCTGGGCGCCCTCGGCCACCACCGCCTTCACCTCCTCTTCCGTGACGGACTGGTCGATGGTGGTGTTGGCGCCGATCAGGCGCAGGACGAGGCTGGATGAGGTGGAAAGCAGCCAGACCACCGGGGCGGAAATCCGGGAGAGGGCCAGCATGGGGCGCGCGACCAAGGTTGCGATCCGCTCCGGATCCCTCAGCGCGAGCTGCTTCGGCACCAGCTCCCCCAGGATAAGGGAGAGATAGGTGATGAGCACGACGACCAGGAACAGCGCCACCTCGGTCCCATAGGGCGCAACGCCGGGAATGGCGTCCAGCACCGGCCCCAGCGTGGCGGAGAGCCGCGCGCCGCCGAAGGTGCCCGCCACCACCCCGATCAGCGTGATCCCGACCTGGACCGTGGGCAGGAAGCGCTGCGGATCATCCACGAGCGCCAGGGCCGCCCGCGCGCCGGCGGAACCGGCCCGCTCCAGCGCCGAGAGCCGCGCCCGGCGGGAGGAGACGATTGCCAGCTCGCTCCCGCTGAAAACGCCGTTCAGCAGCACCAGCAGGATGAGAATGCCGATTTCCAGGAGCACTGACATGGTCGGGCGAAGGTTCCTTTTCGATGTCCGGGAATTGCTGCCGGGGATCGGTGCCAATTGCGGTCCAGCATAGCGCCAGGCCGCCCCGCCACCTAAGCCGGGGCAGGCCGCCCGTTCTTGCTGCGCCGCAATGTTGCCCAGATTGGGCCGGAAGCGCGCCGCAGCCAGGGGTCTTGATGCGAAGGAGCGCAGATGGCGCCCAGACCATGTCAGCCCGGATCGGCCGGGCGGTGGCCGGGGGCCTCGCGCCGGAGCCTCGCACGCGATGAACGCGCACGTCTTCCCGCGCCCTGCCCACGACCCCGAGCCCCTTTCCACGCCTGCCGGCGCCAGCAGGCTGGCCCGCCACCGCACGACCATCATCGTTCTGGCCCTGGTTGCCCTGGCCCATCTCGGCGCCTGGTGGGCGCTGAACCGCCCCGTGCCAATGCCGGACTTCCGCGGCCAGGTGAATGGCCTCGCCTTCGCCCCCTACCAGCGCGGCCAGAGCGCGGAGGGCAATAACTGGCCAACCGCCGAGCAGATCGAGGGCGACCTGCGCCGGGTCGCACCCATGACCCGCCATATCCGCACCTATGCGGCCCATGGCGGGATCGAGCGCATCCCCGAAATCGCCTGGAATACCGGGCTGGACCTGAAGATCACCCTCGGCTCCTGGCTGGACCGCCGGCTGGACCGGAACGCGGCCGAGCTGCGGCGACTCGTTCAGGTCGCGCGCGAGAGCCGCAATGTCGAGCGCGTGCTGGTCGGCAACGAAGCCGTGCTGCGCGGCGACGTCACGCCCGCGCAGATGGTCGGCTATATCGAGCAGGTCCGCCGCCAGGTCCGCCAGCCCGTCTCCACCGCCGAGCCCTGGCATGTCTGGATGGACCACCCGGAACTCGGCAATGCGGTCGATTACATCACCATCCACCTTCTCCCCTACTGGGAAGGGCTGCCCGTCGATGACGCGCTGCGCTTCATCATGGAGAAGTACGAGGCCGTGCAGGCGCGCTTCCCCGGCAAGCGGATCGTGATCGGCGAGGTCGGCTGGCCGTCCGACGGCGTCGCCCAGGGTGCCGCCCGCGCCAGCCGCGTGAATCAGGCGCTGTTCATGCGGAGCTTCTTCACCATCGCCGAGCAGCGCGGCCTCGAATACTTCGTCATGGAAGCCTTCGACCAGCCCTGGAAGGTGTCCTTCGAAGGCCGTGCCGCCGGCCATTGGGGCATGTACGACCTCGACCGCCACCAGAAGTGGCCGCTGACCGGCGCCGTGCAGGAGACCCCGGGCTGGGCCGGCTGGGCGCTGGGGGCGAGCCTGATCTCCTTCCTCGTGACCTTCTTCTTCCTCGCCCGCCGGCCGGATATCCGCTGGCAGGGCAAGCTGATGATGGCCGCGCTGTCCCAGGGCTTCGTGGCGCTGGGCACCTGCGTCGTGCTGGCGATGAGCGAGACCTACATGTCCACCACGGCGGGCGTGGTTTGGAGCCTGCTGGTCGCGGGCCAGGTGCTGCTGCTCGCACTGCTGCTCTCGGATGGCTTCGAACTGGCCGAGACGCTGTTCGGCCGCATCTCCAGGCGCCGCTGGCCCGCCCTGCCCGCCCCGGCCGGTGCGGCCCTGCCGAAGGTTTCGATCCACCTGCCCATCTGCAACGAGCCCCCGCAGATGGTGCGCGAGACCCTCGATGCGCTGGCCGAGCTGGACTACCCGGACTTCGAGGTGCTGGTGGTGGACAACAACACCACCGACCCCGCGCTGTGGGAGCCCGTGGCCGAGCATTGCGCGCGGCTCGGCGCCCGGTTCCGCTTCTTCCATCTGGGCCGCTGGCCCGGCTTCAAGGGCGGCGCGCTGAACTTCGCCCTGCGCGAGACGGCGCAGGATGCCGAGATCGTCGGCGTGATCGACAGCGACTACATCGTGCGGCCGGACTGGC
>DATCMG010000602.1:0-5666 GCA_036563555.1 Roseomonas sp.
GCCGGGGCGGGCAGCGGGGATGAAGCGGGTGAAGATCGTCCGCTCCGGATGGGCGGCGGCGATCCGCTCGACCACGGGCAGCACGCGCTTCATCCAGGGCGTGTGCCATTCCGTGCCCTCGGCGAAGAGGTTCTGCATGTCGATGCAGAGATGCGCGCAGCTCGCCGTCAACGGCCCGAGGCGAGTTCCATGTTCATCCGGCATCCGGCCGCTCCTCCGAAATGGCCCGGAAGGAACGCTCCGGACGCCCGGAGGATTGCCGCTGAAGGCGCCCTCAGCGGTCCTTTTCCTTCCGCAAGGCCGCGAAGGCCTTGAGGTTGGACAGGTCGGCCACGGGATAAAGCGGTGCTCTGAAATGACCATTCTGAGAAATCTGACAGTAATCGAGCCCGGCAGCGGGAAGGCCGGCCGGGCCCCGCTGGGGTTGCGCGATCCGCGCCAGGGCCCGCCTTCTCGGTCACGGCGGCCGCGCGCTTCCTCGCCTTCTGCTGACCTGCGCGAACAGGAGGGCTAAACAGACGAGTGTTCGGGTTTCTGCTCGACTGACGGAGAGCAGGCCGGCGGAGAGCAGCCATTGTTCCGATCCGGAGCACCGGGAAGTCGGAAACGAAAGGATGGGCCTGTGGTAAAGGATAGCATGACGGATTCCGCCTATGCCTGGTGGCGGCTGCTGGCCTCGGTGCTGCTGGCAACCATTGGCGGTGTCGGCCTGTGGTCCATTGTGGTCGCGCTGCCGGTTGTGCAAGCCGAGTTCGGCGTGGCCCGCGCCGAAGCCTCGCTGCCTTACACCATGACCATGCTGGCCTTCATGCTGGGTGGCGTGATCATGGGCAGAGTAGCCGACCGCTTCGGAGTCGTCCTGCCGGTGGTAATCGGCGCGCTCGCGCTGGGCGCGGGCTATATGGCGACTGCCTTTGCCGCGAATCTCTGGCAATTCGCGGCGCTGTATGCCCTTCTCGTCGGCGGTTTGGGCAGCTGCGCAGTGTTCGGGCCATTGGTGGCGGATACTTCGCTCTGGTTCGTCCGGAGGCGCGGCATCGCTGTGGCGCTATGCGCCAGCGGCAACTACTTCGCTGGTGCCATTTGGCCCCCGATCCTACAGCATGCCATGACGAGCTACGGCTGGCGTGCGACGCATATCGGCGTCGGCCTGTTCTGCGTCGTCACGATGCTGCCGCTGGCGCTCGCCCTGCGCCGCCCCCCGCCGGTGCAGGCCACCGGAGCCACCGCGCTGACAACCGGCAGGCTGACTCAATTGGGGCTCTCGCCGGGCGCGCTGCAGTGCTTGCTCATGCTCGCCGGCATCGCCTGCTGTGTCGCCATGGCCATGCCGCAAGTGCACATTGTCGCCTACTGCGCTGATCTCGGCTACGGCCCGGCACGCGGGGCGGAGATGTTGTCGCTCATGCTGGGCTTCGGCGTCATCAGCCGCCTGATCTCGGGCGCCATCACCGATCGTGTCGGGGCGCCTGTCATGATGCTGCTGGGCTCGGCTCTGCAAGCGGTCGCCCTGGCGCTGTTCCTGCACTTCGACAGCCTCGGTTCGCTCTACGTCCTTTCAGCCATCTTCGGCCTGTTCCAGGGGGGAATCGTCCCGAGCTACGCCATCATGGTCCGGCAGTTCTTTCCGCCGGCCGAGGCCGGCCTCCGGGTCAGCCTGGTGCTGTCCGCAACGCTCGCCGGCATGGCGCTAGGGGGCTGGCTTTCGGGCGTCATCTTCGATGCCACCGCCAGCTATCGCTTCGCGATGGTGAACGGCATCGCCTGGAACTTGCTCAACCTGACCATCGCCGCCTGGCTGGTGTTGCGGCTCCAGCTACGGGCGCCACTGGCGGTGCGATAACCTGCCATGGATCGCTTCCCAGCCCTGGCGCGAAGGATAGGTGACTATCGCGCTGGATCTGTCGCAGCATCTCCGCCCGCTTAGGTCTAACGGCGCGTGCCGAACTCCATCACCTCCGTCCGGCACCGCCTGAGCATCGACCTCATTGCATCTCTCCCGGGGTGCACCTTCCGCCTGGAGGCACACACCGGAAGCTGGAAGAGAGTCTGATAAGTAGGTTTAGCGGCCCTTTTCCTTCCGCCATGTTGCGAAGGCTTCGAGGTTGGACGGGTCGGTCGCGGGATAGAGCCCGGTGATGGGCTGGCCACCGCGCACCCGCTCGGTCACGAAATCCTCATAGGCGGTCATTTCCACCGCCTCGGCCGTGATCTCGTCTGCGATTTCGGCGGGAATCACGATTACCCCGTCCCCATCGCCCACGATCACGTCGCCAGGGAAAACCGGCGCGTCGCCGCAGCCGATCGGCACGTTCAGGTCGATCGCGTGGTTCAGCGTCAGGTTGGTCGGCGCGGAGGGGCGGCTGTGATAGGTCGGGATGTCCAGCGCCGCGATTTCCTGCGCGTCCCGGAAGCCGCCATCCGTCACCACGCCCGCGACGCCGCGCACCATCAGCCGTGTGATCAGGATCGACCCGGCCGAGGCCGCGCGTGCATCCTTGCGGCTGTCCATCACCAGCACCGCGCCGGGCGGGCAGGATTCCACGCCCTTGCGCTGCGGGTGGTTCGGATCGCGGAACACATCGAGCTTGTTGAGGTCCTCGCGCGCCGGGATGTAGCGCAGCGTGAAGGCCTCGCCGACCATGCTCTCCGCCCGCGGGCGCAGCGGCTGCACGTTCTGGATGAATTGCTGGCGGAAGCCGCGCTTGTAGAGGGCGGTGGCAAGCGTCGCCGTGCTGACGCCCTTCAGCTTCTCGCGCGTCTCGTTGGACAGGGCCATGGATCGGTTCCCCAAAGGATTTGGTTAGTAAATCACCGGCTCGGGCACGGGCGCGCCGAATTCGGTGCGCAGGAAATCGAAGTCGCAGCCCTCGTTCGCCTGCTGGATGTGCTTGCTGAAGACCCAGCCATACCCCCGCTCGAAGCGCGGCTCGGGCGCCTTCCACTCGGCGCGGCGCCGCGCCAGCTCTTCCTCGGAAACTTCCATGTTGATGCTGCGCGCATCCACATCGACCGTGACGATGTCGCCGGTCCGCAGCAACGCCAGCGGCCCGCCCACATAGGATTCCGGGGCAACATGCAGCACGCAGGCGCCGTAGGAAGTGCCGGACATGCGCGCATCCGACATGCGCATCATGTCACGCTGTCCTTCCTTCAGCAGCTTCTTCGGCATCGGCAGCATGCCCCATTCCGGCATGCCCGGCCCGCCCTGCGGCCCGGCATTGCGCAGCACCAGCACCGTGTCGGGGGTGAAGGGGTAGCTCTCGTCGTCCACCGCCTTCTTCATCGAGGGATAATCGTCGAACACCACCGCCGGGCCGGAATGCTTCAGGAAGCGCTGGTCCATCGCCGCCGGCTTGATCACGCAGCCATCGGGCGCGAGGTTCCCCTTCAGCACCGCCAGCGATCCCTCGCCATAGATCGGGTTGTCCGTGCTGCGGATCACGTCGTCGTTGAAGACCTTCGCGCCATCGATGTTCTCGCCGAGCGTCTTGCCCGTGACGGTCAGGCAGGAAAGGTCGAGGTGCTCGCGAATGCGCCCCATCAGCCCCTTGATGCCGCCGGCATAGAAGAAGTCCTCCATCAGGTAGGCATTGCCCGAGGGCCGCACATTCCCGATCACCGGCACGCGGCGCGAATAGCGCTCGAAGTCGTCCAGCCCGATATCCTGCCCGGCGCGGCGTGCCATTGCGATCAGGTGGATGATCGCATTGGTCGAGCAGCCCATCGCCATCGCGACCGCGATCGCATTCTCGAAGGCCGCCTTCGTCTGGATGCGCTTCGGCGTCAGGTCTTCCCAGACCATCTCCACGACCCGCCGCCCGCTCTCGGAGGCCAGGCGGATATGCCCGGCATCGGCGGCGGGAACGGAGGACCCGCCCGGCAGCACCATGCCCACCGCCTCGGCGATGGCCGTCATGGTGCTCGCCGTGCCCATGGTCATGCAGGTGCCGTAGGAGCGCGCGATGCCGCCCTCCACGCCCAGCCAATCCTGGTCGGTGATCTTCCCGGCGCGCAGCTCGTCCCAGTACTTCCAGCTATCGGAGCCCGAGCCCAGCACCTTGCCCTGCCAGTTGCCGCGCAACATAGGCCCGGCCGGCAGGAAGATGCAGGGGATGTCCATGCTGGTCGCGCCCAGCAGCAGGCCCGGCGTGGTCTTGTCGCAGCCGCCCATCAGCACCGCGCCATCCACGGGATGGGAGCGCAGCAGCTCCTCCGTCTCCATGGCCAGGAAGTTGCGGTACATCATGGTCGTCGGCTTGACGAAGCTCTCCGAGACCGAGATCGCCGGCAGCTCCACGGGGAAGCCGCCCGCCATCAGGATGCCACGCTTCACATCCTCCACGCGCTGCTTGAAATGCACGTGGCAGGGGTTGAGGTCGGACCAGGTGTTGACGATCGCAATGACCGGCTTGCCCGTCCATTCCTCCGGGCTGTAGCCCATCTGCATGGCGCGCGAACGGTGCCCGAAGCTACGGAGGTCGGCGGGGCCGAACCAGCGGGCCGAGCGCAGCTCGGCGGCCGTCTTGCGCGCCGGGCCGGGCTCGGTCGGGCCGGGCTCAAGGGACTGGGGCGGCAGGTTCGGATCGGCCATCACGCATCCTCCGGGGGTGGTCTTGAAGCTGACGTAGCAGATTGACGGAGCCGCGCCAGGGCACTGCCGCACCTGTCGGGGTCGCGGCGCAGCCCCGTTGCGGCACTGCACAAGGCCTGTTTCCCTGTATGCGGCATTCGCGCGGGGGAATGGCGAGATGGATCGGCTTTTCAGGCTTACGGAGAACGGCACCACACCACGCACCGAGATGGTGGCCGGCCTGACCACCTTCCTGACGATGGCCTACATCATCGTCATCAACCCGCAGATCATGGCCGCGGCCGGGATCGATCCGGGCGCCGCCTTCGTGGCCACCTGCCTGGCCGCGGCCATCGGCTGCGCGCTCATGGCCTTCCTGGCGAATTATCCCATCGCCCTCGCACCCGGCATGGGGCTGAACGCCTATTTCGCCTTCGCCGTAGTGGACGGCATGGGCATCCCCTGGCAGGCGGCGCTGGGGGCGGTGTTCCTGTCGGGGATCATCTTCTTCCTGGTCTCCCTGGCGGGCTTCCGGGAATGGCTGATCAACGGCATCCCACTCTCGCTCAAGCTCGGTATCGGGGCGGGAATCGGCCTGTTCCTCGGGCTGATCGGGCTGAAAAACCTCGGGCTGGTCGTGGCTGACCCGGCCACCTTCATCGCCATGGGCAAGCTCGCTTCGGCGCCCGTGCTGATCGGCTGCGCGGGCTTCATCCTCATCGCCGGAATGGTCGCGCGGCGCGTACCAGGCGCCATCGTGCTCGGCATCCTCATCACCGCCCTGGCCGGCATCCCCTTCGGGCTCACCACCTTCAACGGCATCGTTTCCACCCCGCCCTCGCTCGCGCCCACCTTCCTGCAGATGGACCTCGCCGGCGCCCTCTCCCTCGGCCTCGCGGGCATCGTCTTCACCTTCTTCATGGTGGACCTGCTCGAGAATGCCGGCACGCTCATCGCCACCACCCACCGTGCCGGGCTGATGCGCCCGGATGGCTCCGTGCCCCGCCTCGGCCGCGCCCTGATGGCGGATAGTGGCGGCGCCATGACAGGTGCCATCCTCGGCACCTCCACCACCGTCAGCTACATCGAGAGC
>DATCMG010000138.1:0-2912 GCA_036563555.1 Roseomonas sp.
GCGGTGGTGCAGCTCGGGCGGGTTGTGGTCCGCGGTCATCGCCAGCGCATCGAGCGTGCCGCCGGCCAGGGCACCCAGGCGGTCCAGATGGGGCTCAAGATGAGCGGCTAGGTCTGGCGGAAGATAGAGGCTGGCGAGGCGTGCCAGGGAGGGGTCGGCGCGGAAGAGGTTCAGGCCGTGGCTGTCGGGAATCGCGGCGGCACCGGCCGGCGGGCCGGGGGGACGGAGATGCATGGCGCTTCCTCAGCTTCCTGGGCTGGCCCCATGGGCCGGCGCACGGAGGCTGGTCGCAGGACGCCCCGCTGCCAATCGATTTGTTCGGTGGTGGCCTTGAGCTAGGCTCAACGACCATGACCTACCGGCGCCTGCCCTCCCTGGTCGCGCTCCGCAGCTTCGAGGCGGCGGCCCGGCACCGCAGCATCACCCGTGCGGCGGGAGAGTTGTCAGTGACACCGGGTGCCGTCAGCCGCGGCGTGCGCGCGCTGGAGGAGGAGTTGGGTGCGGCGCTCTTCACCCGGGGCGCAGCGGGTCTGGCGCTGACCCCGGCCGGCGAGGCGCTGTTCGCGGCGGCGCGGGATGGGCTGGACCGGATCGCGGCCGGGCTGGTCGCCATGCGCCACGCGGCCCCCCGGCGGCGGCTGCGGGTCGGCGCCTACACGCTCTTTGCCAGTCGCTGGCTGATCCCGCGCTGGAACGGGCTGCGGGAGCGCCACCCGGATCTCGAGATCGACCTGCAGACCAGCGCCGACCCGCTGGAGCTGGTGCCAGGCGCCTTCGATGCGGTGATCGCCGTCGCGGATTCGCGCCCCCGGCCGGGGCTGGCGATGCTGCCGCTGGTGCCGATCGAGATGGTGCCAGTCTGCGCGCCGCGCCTGGTCGGCCCCGGCGGCTTCGATTGGCGCGGCCAGAGGTTGCTGCATTCGCGGCAGCGGCCGGATGACTGGGCGCGATGGCTTTCGGCCGCGGGGGTGACGGGCGTGGATTCCTCGGCCGGGCCGAGCTTCGAGAGCATCGCGCTGGCGCTCGATGCGGCTGCCGAGGGGCTGGGCGTTGCCCTGGCGATCCGGGCCCTGGTGGCGCAGGACCTGGCCGCCGGACGGGTGGTCGTGCCGCATCCCTTCACGCGTCCGACGACCCGTTGCTTCACGCTGCTGCATGATGTGGAGCGGGAGGGCGACCCGGCGCTGGCCGCCCTCCGCGACTGGCTGCGGGAAGAGGCGCTGGCCTCCTCCCGCAAGTGAAGCCGCTGCCCGCGTCAGCCCTTCCGCGGAAGCTGCCGCTCCACCAGCGTCGCCCACCAGGAGGCGCCGACGGGCAGCACGTCGTCGTTGAAGTCGTAGCGGGGATGATGGACCTGCGGGTCGGTCGGCGAGCGGCCGGCGCCGAGCATGAGATAGGCGCCGTCCTTGGCATTGAGCATGAAGGAGAAGTCCTCGCCGCCCATGGTCGGCTTGGGGAGGTGCTCGACCTTGCTATCGCCGGCCACCGCGCGGGCGGCCTCGGCCGCGAGGCCGGTGCTCGCCTCCTCATTGATGGTCGCGGGGTACATGCGGTCGAAATGCACTTCGGCCTGCGCGCCGAAGGCCTCGGCGATGCCGGAGGCGAGGTAGCGGACCTTGTTCTCCAGGATGTCGCCCACTTCCGGCAGGAACCAGCGGGCGGTGCCGCGCAGGTTCACCACCTCGGGGATCACGTTGAAGGCGAGGCCGCCCTCGATCTTGCCAATGGTGATCACCGCGCCTTCCACCGGCTCGACATTGCGGGCCACGACGGATTGCAGGGCGGTGACGATCTGCGCCGCGATGACGATCGGGTCGTTGCCCTGATGCGGCATGGCGCCATGCGCGCCCTTGCCCGTCACGGTGATGCGGATATCGGCCACCGCCGCCATGACGGGGCCGACGCGCCAGAGGAAGCTGCCTGCCGGAGCGCCCGGCCAGTTGTGCAGGCCGAAGACGCGGTCCATCGGGAAGCGCTCGAACAGCCCTTCCTTGACCATCACCTCGCCGCCGCCGCCCATCTCCTCGGCGGGCTGGAAGATCATGTAGGCGGTGCCGGAGAAGTTCCGCGTCTCGGCCAGGTAGCGAGCGGCGCCGAGCAGCATGGTGGTGTGGCCGTCATGGCCGCAGGCATGCATCACGCCGGGGGTCTGGGAAGCGTGAGGGACGCCGGATTCCTCATGGATGGGCAGGGCATCCATATCGGCGCGCAGGCCGATGGCGCCGCCCTCGCCATGGCCCTTGATGACGCCCACCACGCCGGTCGTGGCGATGCCGGTGATCACCTCGTCGCAGCCGAATTCGCGCAGCTTCTCGGCGACGATGCGGCTGGTGCGGACCTCCTGGAAGTTCAGCTCGGGGTGCTGGTGGAAGTCGCGGCGCCAGGCCGTCATGTCGTCGTGGAACTCGGCGATGCGATTGAGGATGGGCATGGCTACTCCAGGGCCGGATGGCGGATGGTCTGGTCTGGCTAGCGCGGCGCGAAGGTGAGGGCCAGCCCTTCGGCCAGCCCGATCGGCTCCACCCCGAGCAGGGCGCGCATGGGGCCGATGTCGAAGGCCTTGTCCTCGGTCAGGCGGCGCAGCTCGGCGGCGCGGATGCGCGGCAGGCGGGGGATGAGGCGCAGCAGCGGGGCGGCCGCGATCAGCGGGGCGAGGGGGAGGGGCAACACCCGGGGTGGCGAGAAGCCCGCGGCGTGGCAGACGCCCCGCAGGAAATCGGCATAGGGGACCGGCTTCGGCCCCGCGATCACGATCGCCTGCGGCGCCGGCCAGTCCCGGCGCAGCGCCGCCAGCACCGAGCGCGTGACGTCGGATTGATGGATCGGCTGCACCAGCACCCGCCCCCCACCGGGCAGGGGCGCCACGGGAAGGCGGCGGAGCAGGGCGGCGAGGCGTTGCACGTTATCCTCCC
>DATCMG010000603.1:0-2965 GCA_036563555.1 Roseomonas sp.
GGGAACAAGGAGGCGGCGCTTCAACTTGGTGCCCGTTATCGCAAGGGCGGCTGGTATGCGCCGCCCGGTGTCGACCTAGGCTGCTTCCGCGAGCGCGGGTGGCTGTGACGAAGGAGGCCATCCTCTGGGTGGAAAGCCTGCACCGATGGAGCGGACTGGAAGTTCCCAGCCGGGCTGATCCAGGCGAGCGATTGGGGACGCCTCGGTTCAGCGATCCCCTGCCGTGTAGTTGCTCTGCGTGGGTGAGTGGAGGAAGCGCGGCGTCCGCCAAGCAGACCTGCCGGCAGCCAGTGATCGTTAAATCGAGGTCTTCGAACTCACCAGCCAACGCCGGCGCGAGATCAGCAGATCTCAGCCCGCTTTAAAAACAGAAGGGCATCAGTTCCTGGCCTAATCAGCCGCCCGCCACAGATTCCATCGTTGGCGGATGAGATGGGCCGCCGAGCCTGCATAGCCCCATGCATATTGGCGGGCCGGTATCGCCGGCCCGGTGGGCGCGAGGCCATGCGGACCAGGCGAAGATGAACGCTAGGCGAATGCGGCGCTGCGCCAGGCCCGCGGCAATGCGGCGAATCTCGTGTAGGGACCTGGGGACGAGTGCCCGTCCTATGCGACTTATGCGGATTGAGGGTTTGCTCGGCTGCGACGGTCGCGTGGTGGCGGATGACCGCGAGCACCGCGAGCTTCAGCATGGGCGGTTCCAGCCGTGCCACAGCGTTCTGGAGCCCGCTCAAGGCGAAACTGCTGGAAGAGGTGCCCGAGCCTGCCGAGCAACGCCCTCGAGAAGTTGTTCGCATCCCAGTGCTACCACGAACGCTGCGCAACGGGACGCAGAGGCGCCTCGCCAGCCGCCGTGCTGCGGGGCGAGGTCCGGCTGATCGCGGCAACCGCGACACCGCCGCACCCACCCACGTCGTGCACCCTGGGCCAGGTCAGCCGGGAAAGATGGCGTGACCTCCGCCGCAGGTTTGAGCCGCAACGCCAAGCACGAACCCTGCGCACCCGGTTCCGGCGCAACCCAAATGCCTACCTCGCCGCCCTAGAGCGGCAGGCATGGCAGCCAGCTTTGCCGGCCCAAAAACGGCACACTCCAGCAAGCAGGACAGGCCCGACGTTGCGGCCAAGCAGCGCGCTTGGCTCAACGCCCGGCCTGACCTCGATTCGGAGCGCCTGGTTTTTCTCGACGGGACCGGCGCCCCGACCAGGATAGCCCGCCTGCGCGGCCTGAGCCCAGCACGGGCAGCGCTGCCACGCCCCTGTCCCGCACGGCCATTGGAAGACGACGACCTTCACCGGCACCCTGCGATCGTCCAGCACGGCCGCGCCGATAGCTGTCGACGGACCCATGAACCGGGACGCTTTCCGCGCCTACATCAACCAGGTGTTGATGCCCACGCTCCGGCGAGGCGACATCATCGTTATGGACAACCTACCCGCCCACAAGGGGCCGAACACCCGGACTACCATCGAGGCCGCAGGCGCGAGCCTGCTTTATCACCCACCCTATTCCCCGGACTTCTTGCTTCTGTCCTGATCGGGCAGCACTCTGCAATCCTAACTCTCAATGAATATCAGGGGGAAACAGCTTGCAACGAACTCACTTCCCAGCAGCCGAGAGAACAAAACAGGGAACCACTGGTGGCGAGACCCTTGTTCCGAGATCCTGCCAACGCCTGCCTCCCCAGCACCTAGCAGAGGTTTGAAGGGTCAACTGCGCCAATCTGGAGTGAAACGAGTGGAGCAAGCGACGGATGTAAAGTTGGCCATCGATATCGGTGGCACTTTCACGGATCTCGTGCTGGACTGTGATGGCCAACGTATCACCAAAAAGGTTCTCACCACGCCGGACAGGCCTGAGCGGGCTGCCTTGGAAGGTATGCGGCTCATCCTCCAAGATGGTGGGCTGAAGTTTTCCGATGTGGGTGTGCTTGTCCATGGCACTACCCTGGCGACCAACGCGATCCTCGAGCGGCGCGGCGCGCGGACCGCGCTGATCGCGACGGAGGGCTTTCGCGATGTCCTCGATATCGGCACGGAGAGCCGTTACGACCAGTACGACCTGACGATCGAGAAGCCCACGCCGCTGGTGCCCCGGGCACTCCGGTTTACCGTGCCGGAACGCATTGATGCCCAGGGGCTTGTTCGTCTTCCGCTTGACCTGGAGGCTGTGTCCCGGCTTGCACCGGCGCTGCAAGCGGCCGGCGTCGAAAGTGTGGCCGTCACCTTCCTGCACGCCTACGCTAACCCCATCCACGAGCAGCGGGCCGCGGCGGTGCTGAAGGCGGCACTGCCAAACCTGCCGATCACGCTCGCCAGCGAGGCTTGCCCGGAGATCCGTGAATACGAGCGGACCTCAACCGCCGTCGCGAACGCCTATGTCCAACCCCTGATGGCGGGCTATCTCGGACGCATGGCGGAAGCGCTGCAGTCCGAGCAGTTCCGGGGCGCTGTCTATCTTGTCTCATCCGGCGGCGGCCTCACCTCCCTGGAAACGGCGCAGCGCTTCCCAGTCCGGCTCATCGAATCCGGCCCGGCTGGCGGGGCTATCTTCGCCGCGCAGATCGCGGCGCGCACCGGAGAGGACCGGGTTCTGTCCTTCGACATGGGCGGGACCACTGCCAAAATTTGCCTGATCCAGAAGGGCGAGCCGTCCATGGCGCGCAGCTTCGAGGTCGACCGGGCGGCCCGCTTCCTGAAGGGCAGCGGCTTGCCGCTGCGCATTCCAGTGATCGAAATGGTGGAGATCGGCGCCGGCGGCGGCTCGATCGCGCGGGTGGACGGGTTGCAACGCGTCACGGTCGGACCCGAAAGTGCCTCTTCCGATCCTGGTCCTGCCTGCTATGGGCGCGGTGGAATCCGCCCTGCCGTGACGGATGCGGATGTCGCTTTGGGGCTGATCGAGCCGGAAAGCTTCGCTGGGGGCTCCATGCCGCTGCGGGCCGAACTGTCGCGCGAGGCGCTGGAG
>DATCMG010000607.1:0-5252 GCA_036563555.1 Roseomonas sp.
GGTGCCGCCGCCACCAGCGAGTTCGCCCTGCTGCCCAGCCCCAATCCCTCCGGCAACTTCACCAAGATCACGCAGCGCCTGCCCGTGCGCATCGAGCTGCCGCCAGGGGCCGCAGACGGTCTGCTGCGCCCGGGCATGATGGTGGAGGTGGAGGCGTCGGCGCGTGAGTGATGACGCCGCGGCCGAGCCGGTCAAGCCCGCCGGCTGGGCGGGCCCGAGCCTGGCAGATCTATCGGTGCGCTGGGGCGCGTCCTACCGCTGGCTGGTGACGCTGGCGGCGATGATCGGCACGATCGCGACCATCCTCTCCGCTACCATCGTCAACGTCGCGCTGCCGCAGGTTATGGGTGCCTTCGGTATCGGGCAGGACCACGCGCAGCTCATCTCCACCGCCTTCCTTGCGGCGGTGACGGCGACGATGCTGCTGAACGGCTGGCTGGTGGACAGCTTCGGCTACCGCCTGACCTACGCCGCGGCCATCGCGATGTTCGTGGCGGGCTCGATCGTCTCGGGCTTTGCGCCCGCCGAGGGCGTGCTGATCATCGGCCGCGTGCTGCAGGGTGCGGCGGCGGGGATGGTGCAGCCGCTCGGCATGCAGATCATCTTCCAGGTATTTCCGGCGGAGAGGCGTGGCTCCGCGATGGGCCTCTACGCCGTGGGCGTGGTCCTGGCGCCGGCGTTGGGGCCGACGCTGGGCGGGGTGCTCGTGGACGGCTTTGGCTGGCGCGCCGTGTTCTTCATGGGCGTGCCCGTCGCGCTGCTCGGGCTGGCGCTGGGGCTGGTGTTCATGCCCGGGCCCGCCCCCGATGGCCTGCGGCGGCGCTTCGACTGGCCGGGCTTCGCGCTGTTGGCGACGGCTCTGCTCGCTCTCCTGACCGGGCTGGCCAGCGGGCAGCGCCACGGTTGGGGATCGGGCCGCGTCGTGGCGGAGCTCGGCCTCGCCGCGGCGGCCGCGGTCGGCTTCGTTGCCTGGGAGCTGCGCACGGGCGCGCCGATGCTGGACCCGAGGCTGTTCGCGGTGCGCAACTTCGCCTGCTCCTCCGCCGTAGGGCTGGTTTATGGCATGGCGCTGTTTGGCTCGACCTATCTCGCGCCCCTGTTCGTCCAGACGGTCCAGGGCTACACTGCAACGCAGGCGGGACTGCTGCTAATGCCGGCGGGGCTTGCCATGGTGGTCGTCTTCCCGATCGCGGGAAGGATCGCGGACCGGCTGCCGGCCCCGACGCCGATCGGCGTCGGGTTGGTGCTGTTCGGGATTTCCGCATGGCTGATGGTTGGCCTCGGCACGGACACGCCGTTCTGGACCTTCGCAATTTGGATTCTGATCGGGCGCATCGGTTTCGGGCTCGCTATGCCGAGCATGAATGCCGGTGCGTTGCGTGCCCTGCCACCGCACTGGGTGGGCCAGGGCTCAGGGGCCATCAACTTCGCGCGGCAGTTCGGGGGCGCGCTCGGGGTGAACCTGCTCTCCATCTTCCTTGAGCGGCAGACGCAGGCCCATGCCCAAGCGCTGACCGCGACGCAGGACGGCCGCGGCGCGACGCAGGAGCTGCTGCGCCAGGTGGAACGCACGCTGATGCAGGACGGAATCGCCGATGGCGTCCGTCAGGCCTTGGCGCAGGACTACCTGGGCCAGTTGATCTTGGCGCAGGCAAGCATGCTGGCCTTCCGCGACGCCTTCCTGGCGCTGGCCGCCACCTGCCTGGTGGCGCTGGTGCCGGTGGCGATCATGCGGCGCAGGGCGGCGAGGTGAGGCGAAGGCCGTCGCGTGCCATCTAACGACCTACTCGCCCAAGCGCGATTCGCCGATCGCGCACTGTGGCCTCCTCCCATGAGCCGGACCACCTTCGGGTACAAGGTCACTCATGGGGGCCGATCACGACCCACTTCGACATCCCGATCACCGTCACTCTTGTCTGGACGCCGCGCAGCCTCAGCGCCTTTAACGCCGACATTGGTGGGCGGGCGGCGCCGACCGTGGCAGGCGTCGAGAACGGTATGCGCGTCGCGCGCCTCGGCCCCGCCCGTGTCGTGCTGACCGCGTACACTGCATGGCCTACCACTGTCCCCTCCCGGCAAGCGGCTACGTCGCGGGGGAGGGCGTGGACTACCGCTACGTGCCGGTCGAGTGTTCGGGCGCACTATGGTGACCAATGCACCACCGAAGGTCCGTGCTGCCCACTGTTGCCAGGGCCGGCCTCGCGGTGTCTGCGCTGACGGCAGGTGGGGCGGACTGACCACCGCGCAGAACACCGCCGCTTATCCGAACGCCGAGGTCGTCGTCCCGCGGGAAATCGGGACATCGATCGGCGTTGACGCCGAGGAGCTCGCGGCCTCCCTCGTGGGGGACCAGGACACGGCAGGGGTGCATCAGCCGATCTGCGGGAACTCCGCACGGAGTGCAGTGAAGGCCGCCTGCACCTCGGTCCCATCGCCGCGGCGGGCCAGATCCGCCGCCACAGTCTCGAATATCCGGCGTTTGGCATAGTGGCGCCAATGCACCGGCAGCATCGCCAAGCCCTCAGTCAGCGCGTTGTAATTGGCCTCGGTCCAGACCTCCTCAAAGGCTGCGCGTTCCGGCCCGGCATCCGGGTCCGCCTGGGGAGCGGCGGCGAGGGCGGCGCGCCGCACCTCGGTGGCAGCGGGATCGCCGGGCACCACGCCGTAGTCGCGCTCCGACGCCTCCGCGCTGGTCTTGCCCGCCGCGACATCCGCCAGCACCGCCTCGACCGACCGTCGCCAGGGCGGACCCCAGCCCGAGGCGCCGGCGCAGACCAGGCGCACCACATCGCCGGGATCGAGCGTAACCACATCCGTATTTCCGAGGTTTTCCTCCCGAGCCGTGCCGGGATTGCGCCAGAAGCCGGATGGCGCACCGGCCCGCCCGCCACCCACGCCCCAGGAGCGGAAGCGCGTGCGGTCCCGGTTGCGCGCGGTCACGACTGTGCCCGGCGCCTGCACGCGAAATTCCAGCACCGTCGCGAGCCCGCCCCGATGCAGCCCAGCGCCGCCTGAATCCGGCTCCAGTCCGTAGCGCAAAATGCGGATTGGCACCTCCACCTCGTTGATCTCGACCGGCGTGTTCTTGAGGAAGCCGCTATTCGCGCCGGAGCCATCCATCCCATCGCCGAAGGGCGAGCCGCCGGCGCCGCCGGTGATTGGATCGATCGAGGCCATGACGCGGCGCCCCGTGCGATTGTCGGTGGTGTTGACATTGGTGATCGGCCCGCCGCTTGCCGGGCCGGCCGGCAGCCTGTCCGGCACGGCGCGCTGGAAGGCGCCCATGATCACGCCCTGCAGCCGCGTGCAGGTGAGCGAGCGCATGCCGACGGCCGCGGGGAAAATCGGGTTCAGGATTGTCCCCTCCGGCGCGATACAGGTAGCGGGGCGCGTCAGCCCGCAATTCAGCAGCACCGTCGGGTCCAGCGTGTAGAGCACGTAATTCCACCCGACCATGAACAGGATGTGCCGCGGATTGCCGCCCGTTGGCATGTTCAGCGAGGCCGCGACCTGCGGGTCGGAGCCGGTGAAGTCCATCACCGCCTCCTCACCGCGGATGCGCAGCGCCAGCTTCAGGCGGCAGGGCGGGCCGCCCGGGCTGTCCTCGTCCATGTAGTCGCTGAATTCGTAGTCGCCGTCAGGGATGGAGGCGAGGATAAAGCGCGCCTGGCGCTCGGCCATGTCCAGCAGCTCCGCGGTGCCTGCGCGGAAGGTCTCGATGCCGAAGCGCCGGATCATGTCGTGGACTTTGCGCTCGCCCGTCGCCATGGCGGCGAGCTGTGCCTTCAGGTCGCCCCAATTCTGTGCCGGTGCACGCACATTGATCAGCATCACGTCGAGTAGCCGCTGGTCCAGCACCCCGGCGTCGACCAGCTTACAGGGCGGGAAGCGGATGCCTTCCTGGTGCACCTCCGTCAGCGCGCGGGAGAGCGAGGCCGGCACCGCGCCGCCGACATCCGTGTTGTGGATGTGCCCCACCGCGAAGCAGACCAGCTCATCCTCCCAGAAGATCGGCTTCCAGAGATGCAGGTCGGGCGAGTGGGAGCAGACAAAGCCGCTATAAGGGTCGTTCGTCATACAGACATCGCCCTCGCGGTACTCCGCAATGGCCCGGATCACCGGCCCGTAATCGAGTCCGACGAACCAGGTCGCGCCGAGCTCCCGCGGCGAGGCGAAGGTCTGCCCGTCGGGCGTAGTGAGGCCGGTGGTGAAGTCCTCCGTCTCCTTCACGAAGGTCGAATGCGCCGTGCGGAACAGCGTGAAGGCCATGCTCTCGGCGGCGGCCCCGGCATGGTTCGCCAGGATCTGCAACGTGACCGGGTCGATCGTCATGCGGAGATCCCGAGCCGTAAGTTGCCGAAGCGGTCCACCTCGCCCGCCACGCCGGGCGGGACGCAGGTGGTGCAATCCTCTTGCATGATGGTGCAAGGGCCGGCGAAGGCGTGCCCGTGTCGCAGCGCCTCCCGCCGATAGAGCTTCGCCAGGCGGTGCGCGCCGTCGATGTAGACCTCCGCCTCGCCAGCCGCGTCCGGCACGCCGGAGCCGCGTTCCTGCTCGGGGAAGCGGGGCAAAGGAACGCGGCCCACGACCACGATGCGCAGCGCGATGGCCTGAATCGGCGCGGCGCGGTCGGCATGGCCGTAAAGACGTTCATGCGCGAGGTGGAAGGCCTCCGCGACGGCGTGCAAGTCGCCTTCGGCAAGCCAGTGCTGCTCGAGTGGCACCTCAATCTCGAAGGATTGCCCGTGGTAGCGCATATCCGCCGAGGGCAGCAGGGTGGCTTCCTCGCCGAAACCCTGCTCCTCCCGTAACCATTGCATTGCCCCCGCCCTCAGCCGCGCGAAGCCCTCCAGCAACCGGGGCAGGGTGGAGGCGTCGAGATCGGCATAGACCGTCTCGATGAAGTCGTTGCGGATATCCGCGATCAACCCGCCCAGCGCCGAGAGGACGCCCGGCGTCGTCGGCACCAGCACCTCCCGCATGCCGAGTTCCCGCGCCAGCAGCCCGCCCAGCATCGGCCCTGCTCCGCCGAATGGCATGAGGCAGAAGTCGCGCGCATCCACACCGCCCCGCGCGGCGAGCTTGCTGACCTCCTTGTACATCCCGCTGACAGCGACCTGCACGATCGCCTCCGCCGCTGCTTCCCGGCTGCGGCGGAGCGCGGCGGCGATGCCGTCCACCGCCTGCTCGGCAAGGTCGCGCCGTACCGTGACGCTGCCGTAGCCGAGCTCCCCATGTCCGATCCAGCCAAG
>DATCMG010000608.1:0-3215 GCA_036563555.1 Roseomonas sp.
GCCGGGGCAGGCAGGGCGCGGCGTGACCGATGCGGTGATGGGGGCCGCGCTGCGCCGCGCCGGCGTCCTTCGAGTCCAGGGGCTTGAGGACCTGCTTTCCGCCGCCGAGACGCTGGCCCGGGTCAAGCCGTCGCCGCGTCCGGGGCCGGATGGCACGCGGGGTGACCGGATCGCCATCATCGCCAATGGACTCGGCCCCGGACAGATGGCGGCGGATGCGGCGCTCCGCGGGGGTGCGCGGCTGGCCAGCATCGCGCCCGATGCCCGCACCATGCTCGACCTCGCCTTGCCCGGCAGTTGGGCGGGCGAGAACCCGCTGGCCCTCCCCATGGGTGAGGGGCACCGGCTGGCCGAGGCCGCCGCCCTCGTCTCCGCGCTGACGACGGTCGATTCCGTCGTGGCGATCCACGCCCCCGCGCCCGAGGAGGACCCGGCCCTTGCCGCCGAGGCGCTGGCCGCCGCTGCCGCGGCATCCGGCCGTGGTGGCCGAGCAGCGCCCGTGTTGGTGGCCTGGCTGGGCCAGGCGACCGCCGGGGCGCAGCGGCGGGCGCTGGCGGAGCGTGGCGTCGCCATCTTCGCGACCCCGGAGGCGGCGGTTCAGGGCGCGCTCCACCTTGCACAGGACCGGCGGAACCGCGCGGCGGCGGCGGAACTGCCGCCCGGCGATGTGCTGGAAGTGACGCCGGACCGCCCGCGCGTCGCGGGCCTCTTCGCGGAGGTTCGCCGCTCCGGCCGCCTGGTGCTGGACGAGGCGGAGGCACTCTCCGTGCTGGAAGCCTATGACATTCCGGTGGTCCCGCACCGCATCGCCGCCACGGTGGAGGAGGCTGTCGCGGCGGCGGCGGCGCTGGGCTGGCCTGTCGTGCTCAAGGTGCTGAGTTCCGACCTGCCCGCCAAGACGGAGGTTGGCGCCGTGACCCTCGATCTGCGCGATGCCGCCGCGTTCCGGGCGGCTGCCGCCTCGATGGAGGCGCGCCTGGCCGCCGCCCGCCCGGAGCTGCGCCCGCGCGGCTGGATGGTGCAGCCCCTGGTCGCGCCGGCTTGGGAGCTGCGCCTGCGCCTGGCCGACGATCCGATGTTCGGGCCCTGGATCGGCTTCGGGCGTGGCGGCACGGCGGCCGGCATGGAGGCGGACGAGGCCCATGACCTGCCGCCGCTGAACCGTGCCCTGGCGCTGGCCATGATCAGCCGCACGCGGCTCTCGCGTCTGCTCGATGGCTGGCGCGACCGCCCGGCCGTCTCGCGGGAAAGGCTGGCCGAGGCGCTGGTCGGTCTCTCCCAGCTCGTGGTCGATTTCCCGGAGATCGCCGCGGTCACTATCAACCCGCTCCGCGCCGGGGCGGACGGGCTAATGGCTCTCGATGCGGATCTCTCCCTGCGCCCGGCGGGGGAGGCGGGCTTCCTGGCCATCCCGCCCTATCCGGCCGAGCTTGCCCGCCCCTTCGCGACGCGGGATGGACGGACCGTGATGGTGCGGCCAATCCGCCCGGAGGATGCCGAGGGTGTCGCGGCCTTCGTCCGCCGGGCGTCGCCCGAGGATATTCGGTATCGCTTCTTCAACCGTCTTCGGGAGCTTCCGCCGGCCCAGGTCGTGCGCCTCACCCAGATCGACTACGACCGCGAGATGGCTTTCGCGGCGATCAATGGCGAGGGCATTGCCGGCACCGCACGGCTGGTTCTGGACCAGGAGGGTGGGGGAGAGTTCGCCATCCTGGTGGATGGTGGGTGGAAGCGCGGCGGGTTGGCGCGGCACCTGATGGGACGGCTGTTGGAATGGGGCCGGGGCAGGGGGCTCCGCCGCATCTCGGGCCAGGTGCTGTCAGACAACTCGGCGATGCTGCACTTCGTGCGCGCGATCGGTTTCGCCACGCGCCGGACCGAGGATGCGGAAATCCTCGAAGCCTATCTGGACCTCGAGGAGGCCTGAGGCGCCCCGTAGGGCGCCGCCGCTCAGTGCATCCGGATCTCGGCCAGAAGCAGGCGAACCCGTGCCGCAGCCTCGGCCCCCTTCCGGGCCTCCCGCCAGGCCGTCTCGGCCACCCGCTGGTGGATCGAGACCGCCTCGTCCGCCGCTGTGATCGTTCCCACGCCGATCGCGCCAACGGGCGGGCTGTCGGGCAGGAAGGGGTTGGCGCAGAGATGCGCCCGGTCCCGTGCCCGCAGGACGACGAACGCCCCCGTTGGCTCGGCATCCGTCAACAGGCCGATCTGGAGGCCCATGGGCACGCTTTCCATCAGCGTGGCGACGTTCTCCACCTCGGTCCGTGCGGCCACCCGGCAGCGTTGCCGCAGCCTGTCGGAGAGGCGCAGCGCGGGGGCCAGGCCATCGGCGAGGAAGGAGCGCAGCGCTTGCTCGCTCACCATCGCGATGATCGAGGGCCGGCGAAGCTGGTAGGTCCGCTTGCGGGCGGTGAGCAACCCGAGCGTCTGCTCGGCAGCCGCATGGAAGGCAAGTCGCTCTGTCGTCGACTCAGCCGCCTCGGCCAGCGCCTCGGCGAGCGTGGCGTCATAGGAGTCGGTCGTGACCAGGGTGCAGAGGGCGCCGCCGAGCTGGAGGATCTGCTCCGCATCCTCCTCCACCTGACGGAGCCGCTCCTGCAGTGCGAGTGGGCGGGAGAAGTACTCGACGCCGATGCCGAGAAGCGACAGCGGCGAGATCTTCAGCAGTTCCGCAAGGCGCCGGATCGTGTCCAGCTTGATGACCTCGCCCTTCTCGTACCGGTACAGCGCGGCACGCGACACGCCCAGGCGCGCCGCGATCTCCTCCGCACGGAGACCGGACTCGAGACGGTAAGCCCTCAGCTGCTGGCCGATATCGGCAAAGCGCATGCCAGGTCCCTCGCTCATCATAACGTCCACCTCGGCCTTCCGCCCGAATGCCGCCATCTCATCTCACTGGACTCGTCGTTCAAAATGCTCTTTCCGGCCTCATAGTGCAACGTGGATTCCATGACACGTGCAGGATCGCCGGTCATGCGACTTCGTGCGACGCGAGTCGCTCCAAAGCCTGCACCAGCGCTGAATGATCTTGCTGTGCGCCGCCCGCCGCCGCAACAGCTGAGAAAAGCTGCTGGGCCGAGGCCGTGTGCGGAAGGGCGACCCCAATCTCACGCGCGGATTGCAACGCAAGGTTGAGGTCCTTCTGGTGCAGGGCAATACGGAAGCCGGGATCGAAGCTCCGCTTGATCATGCGCTCGGCATGGACCTCCAGGATA
>DATCMG010000609.1:0-3214 GCA_036563555.1 Roseomonas sp.
CGTCACGCGCAGCACCGCGCCCGTGGCGTAGGACGCGGCGCCGGAGACGAGCCAGGCCACCGCCTCGGCGATCTCCTCCGGCTCGCCAACCCGCCCCATGGGCACGCGGGGCGCGATGCGGGCGGGGCGGCCCGGATCCCCGGCCAGGGCGTGGATGCCGGTGTTCACCGTGCCCGGCGCCACCGCATTCACGCGGATTCCCTGCGCCGCCACCTCGCGCGCGAGACCAACGGTGAAGGCCTCCACCGCGGCCTTGCTCGCGGCGTAGTGCACGTATTCCCCGGGGCTGCCGGTCTGCGCCGCGACGGAGGAGATGTTGACGATGGAGCGCCCCTCGGCCTCCACGGCCGCGAAGCGGCGCAGGGCAGCCTGGGCGCAGAGCATGGTGCCGATCAGGTTCACAGCGACGACACGCCGCATCCAGCTGGGTTCGAGATCGCTGAAGCGCCCAAGCGGGCCCGTGATCCCCGCATTGTTCACCAGGGCCTGGAGAGGCCCGAAGCGCTCCTCCGCGGCGGCGAAGAACCTGTCCACCTCCTCCTCGCGTGTCACGTCCAGGGGCAAGGCGAGCGCCTCTCCGCCCTCATTCCCGATTGCCGCCAGCACCTCGGCTGCTTCCCCGGCGTTCCGGCAGCCGATGGCGATCCGGTAGCCGTCCCGTGCCAGACGCCGGGCAATGGCGGCGCCGATGCCGCGGCTGCCGCCGGTGACAATGATGAGGCGCGATGGCGGCAAGGGATTTCTCCGTTTCCGGTGAAGGCTGGAGCAGCGACGCCGTCTTCGGAAGACAGGCAGATCCGATGCGCCGCATCAGGAAATCTTGCGTGGGAGAGGGCCGGCGGGGCTCAGAGCTGCCACCACCACTGATGTGTTTCCCGCCATACGGCGCCCGGATCCGCGCCGATGTCCCGCTGCATCCGCGCATCCATCTCCGCGAGGAGGCGGCGTTGCGCATGGCATCTCAGCCGCTGCCGTAGGCCGAGCAGGCATGCGGCCAGCCTGGGCCGCAGGCGGCACAACCGGACAGCCGCGCCGAAGGAGGGGGAGCTGTTGATTCGTTCCGACATGGCCTGATCCTGAGCAGGCCGGCCCGCCCCTTGTAGGCCACGGTCGGCCCGCCGGGCGCGGAACTGCATCGCCCCGGCTAGGGCACAGTTGCTCCACGCCTTCCGCACGGCACGGTCTCTCAGGGCCACCAGATCGGGATGACGGAGGCCGCAAGCAGTGCCCCGAGCAGCCCGTTCGCCACGGCCCATTGTCGCTCCGTCCGCAGCCGGCGTCCCATCTCCCGGCCAGCCGCGCACCAGAAGGACAGGGCGGGCAGCGCGCAGCCCGTGAAGCAGCCGCCGAGGAGCAGGGCCAGCTCCGCCGGGCCATCCGCCAGGCCGGAGAAGGATGCAGCCGCTCCCAGCGTCACGGCCCAGGCCTTGGGATTCTGCATGGTGAGAAGGAGCCCCAGCACCACCCCGCCGGGCACGTTGCCTTCCCTCCCGCGCGGGGGCCCGCCCTGCGCGATGCGCCAGGCCAGCCAGAGCAGGTAGGCGGTCCCGGCCAGGCGCATGGCTCCTTGCGCCGAGGGCACCAGCAGCAGCGCCGCCCCGAGGCCGCTTCCGGCCGCCGCGCCCATCAGGCCCAGCCCGAGGCCCAGCCCGGCCAACAGCGGCAGGGAGCGCAGGAATCCGAAGCGCGCCCCCGATGCGATGGCCATGACGGTCGCGGCGCCCGGGGTGAGGGCGGAGACCGCCGTGAAGGCGAGAAGCGGCCAGATCGTGCTCATCGTCGCTCTCCGGGGCAGGCCACCATGCTCCGTCCGGCCATGGCGGGCGTGCCAGCCACAGCCGCCGCGCACTGTGCCGACGCGGCGCCGCCACAGTTGCCCGGCCACGCGTGACGCCTCGCCTTGCCCAGCGCGCGCAGGGGGCCAATGCTCCGGCGTGGATGCGTCCAAGGGAGGCGCCGCATGGCCCCGAGCCCCGTTCACGCCACACTGGACAGGCCCCCGCTGCGCCTCGTCCTCGGAGGCCACGCGCGCCTCTCCGTCGAGATCGACCGCGGGGCGCCGGAGCCGCTTGCCGACCAGATTGCCGGGCGCCTCGCCGCGCTGATCCGCAGCGGCACGGTGCCCCATGGAACACGGTTGCCCTCCATCCGCGCCCTGGCCCGGCGCACCGGCATCGGCGTGCACAGCGTGGTGGAGGCCTATGCGCGCCTCGCCGCCATGGGGCTGGCCGTCTCCCGCGCGGGGTCCGGCGTCTATGCAATCCGCCCGGCCGAGCTGCCGCCGCCGGCGCCCCTCCCAGCCCCCGACCCCACCATGGCCGAGGGCATCGCCATGGCCATGCTGGAGGTGCGGGAGGACCTGCTCTGCCCCGGCGGCGGCGTGCTGCCGGAGAGCTGGACGGAGGGGGCCTGGCAGGGCGGCGTGCTGGCGCGCTTCCACCGCCACCTGCCCGTGCACCTGCGGCGCGTGGCCCCACCCCAGGGCGGGGCCGCCATTCGCGGGCATGTCAGCCTGCGCCTGGCCACGCGCGGCATCGCCGTGCCGCCGGACGCCGTGGTGATGACGGCGGGTGGCACGCAGGCCTTGCAGCTGGTGGTGCAGACCTTCCTCTCCCCCGGCGATACCGTGCTGGTCGAGGACCCCGGCTACTTCATGCTCTTCCCGATGCTGGAGCAGCGCGGCCTGCGCCTGCTGCCGGTCGAGCGGCGCCCGGATGGCCCCTGCCTGGAAGCGCTGGAGCGGATCTGCCGTACGGAGGCGCCGAAGGCCTTCTTCCTGCAGCCCGTGCTGCACAACCCGACGGGCTGGACGGCCTCCCCCGCCAACCTCCACCGCCTGCTGCGCATCGCCGAGCGCCATAACCTCCTGCTGGTGGAGGATGACGCGCATGGCGACCTGCATAGCGGGGAGCCGGTGAGGCTCATGCAGCTCGATGGCGGCGCCTCGGTGATCCATGTCGCCAGCTTCACCAAGCTGATCGGCCAGGGCACGCGGACCGGCTTCCTCGCGGCCTCGCCGGAGCGAGCCCAGGCGCTGCTGCGCACCAAGATCACCACCGCCCTCACCGGTTCCGGCGTGGAGGAGCAACTGTTGCTCGAGATGCTCTCCTCCGGCAGCTACCGGCGTCACCTGGAGATGCTGCGCGCCCGCCTGTCCGCCGCGCGCGGCCTCGTGGCCTCGCGCCTGCGGGCCCTGGGTTTCGGCATCGCGGAT
>DATCMG010000612.1:0-8514 GCA_036563555.1 Roseomonas sp.
CTTGGCGTTCTCGCGGCCCTGGCCGATGCGCTGGCTGTCGCAGGAGAACCAGGCGCCGGACTTCTCGACCACGCCGGCCTTCACGCCGAGGTCGATGAGCTCGCCGACCTTGGAGACGCCTTCGCCGTACATGATGTCGAACTCGACCTGCCGGAATGGCGGGGCCATCTTGTTCTTCACCACCTTCACGCGGGTCTGGTTGCCCGTGACTTCCTCGCGATCCTTGATCTGGCCGATGCGGCGGATTTCCATGCGGATGGAGGCATAGAACTTCAGCGCGTTGCCGCCCGTGGTGGTCTCCGGGTTGCCGAACATGACGCCGATCTTCAACCGGATCTGGTTGAGGAAGATCATCATGCAGTTGGAGCGGCTGATGGAGCCGGTCAGCTTGCGGAGGGCCTGGGACATCAGGCGGGCGTGGAGGCCGACATGGCTGTCGCCCATTTCGCCTTCGAGTTCCGCGCGCGGCACGAGGGCGGCGACGGAGTCGATGACGAGCACGTCGATCGCGCCGGAGCGGACGAGGGTGTCGGCGATTTCGAGGGCCTGCTCACCGGCGTCCGGCTGGGAGATCAGCAGGTTGTCGATGTCCACCCCGAGCTTGCGGGCGTAG
Source organism: Roseomonas sp. (assembly GCA_036563555.1). Taxonomy (GTDB): domain Bacteria; phylum Pseudomonadota; class Alphaproteobacteria; order Acetobacterales; family Acetobacteraceae; genus Roseomonas. The sequence continues at coordinate 614 of DATCMG010000612.1, forward strand.
GTGGGGTCGAGGGCATGCTCGGCGTCGATGAAGGCGCAGGTGCCGCCCTTCTTCTGGGCTTCGGCGATGCACTGGAGGGCGAGGGTGGTCTTGCCCGAGGATTCCGGGCCGTAGATCTCGATCACGCGGCCCTTGGGAAGGCCGCCTATGCCCAGCGCCAGGTCGAGGCCGAGGGAGCCGGTGGAGATGACCTCCACTTCCTCACTGATCTGCTTGCCTCCCATCCGCATGATGGAGCCCTTCCCGAAGGAGCGCTCGATCTGGCTGAGAGCGGCTTCGAGAGCCTTGTTCTTTTCCATTGTGGAAGTAGCCCCTTGGCGTTCGGTGGACGCGTTCCGTGCGTGCCACCGGCGGATGAGTTGGCGGGCTTTCGGACCACCGCCTCACGCGCTTGTTAACCGGCCGGGGCGGTTGCGCACAAGCGCCAAGCACCGCCCCGGTCCGGGATGTTCATATTATGTTCAGGGTGGGAAAAAGCAAGCGGAGAACGGCGTCAGGGGAGGCCGGAGACGACCTCCACGAGTTGCGCCGGGCGGTAGGGCTTGGGCAGGAAGACGATGCCGTCCCGGCCCATTTCCGTGCCCAGCGCCGCTTCGGCGTAGCCGCTGACCAGGACCACCGGTAGGTCGGGGCAGCGGGAGCGGATGGCGCGTGCCAGGGCCATTCCGTCCAGCCCAGGCATTGCGATGTCGGACACCATGGCACCGGGTGCCAGCCCGGCCTCGATCAATTCCAGAGCAGTGTTGCCGTCCTCGGCCTGGGTGACGCGGTGGCCGGCGCGTTCCAGCGCGACGGTGGCCAGGCGGCGCAAGGGGGCTTCGTCTTCCACGAGCAGGATGTGGCGCCCGGCTGGCGTGGCGGTGCCTGCCATGGCCGGGGCTGTGGGCGTTGTTTCTACTTCGCCTTCGTGGCGGGGGAGATGGATGCGGAAGCGGGTCATTCCTGGCCGGCTTTCGATTTGCAGTGCGCCGCCGGACTGGCGGACGATTCCGTGCACCGTGGCCAGCCCGAGCCCGGTGCCGCCTTGCGCGGCCCTTGTGGTGAAGAAGGGTTCGAAGATCCGGGACAGGTTTTCCGGGGGGATGCCCGGGCCGGTGTCGGAGACTTCCAGCACGGCCCAGCGGCCCGCGGGGAGCGTGTCCGGCAGGCCCGGTTCCTCGCGCAGTGCCACGGCGGTATCGGTGGAGATGGTTAGCCTCCCCTCCCCGCCCATTGCGTTCCTTGCATTGGTGGCGAGGTTCAGGAGCACCTGGTCGAGCTGCACCGGATCGACGCGCACGCGCCGGCCGAGTGCGCCGGGGCGCAGTTCGAGGGTGATCCGCGGCCCTAGCAGGCTTCGCAGCATGGGGGTGGCGGCTGCGACGGCTTCGTCCAGGTCCAGCACGCGCGGGTCGAGTTGCTGGCGGCGGGCGAAGGCCAGCAGGCGGCGCACGAGCGCCGCGCCGCGTGCGGCGGCGTCCTGGGCCGGGCGGAGTTCTTCCCGCACCTGTGGGGCGGCGAGGACCGCCTGGTCCATGGCTCCCACGATGATCGAGAGCAGGTTGTTCACGTCATGCGCGATGCCGCCGGCGAGTTGGCCGATGGCGCGGAGTTGCTGGCCGGCTTCGGCCTCCTCGCGCCGCCGGGTGCGTTCCGACAGGTCCTCCGCCAGCAGGGCGCGGCAACCCTCTGGCAGTGGCACCAGGCGCAGCAGGGCCAGGATTGGTACTTGACCCTCGGGCGCTGCCAGATTTGCCTCCAGCGGGCCAGGGGCGTCTTCCGACAGCCAGGCATGCACGGATTCGCGCGCGGGCGGCTCGAAGAGGGACAGGGCCGGGACGCCGGGGCGCAATGGCAGGGACGGCCCGAGCATGCCGCGCAGGGCGGCATTGGCCCGCAGCACCGAATCCGCTGGATCGAGCAGCGCGGCACCCTGGGGGAGTGAATCCAGCAATGCGGCCAGTGCCGCCGGCACGGCCTCCTCCGCGTGGGTGGTTCGTCGAAATCCCAGGGCCTTCCGGATGCCATGCGCCATGGCGTGCAGCCTAGCGGGAAGAAGCGGCGCGTCCATTAGGCCGGTGGTCGCGAACGCGCACGCCAGACGAAGGCGATGATTTCGGCCACGGCCTGGTAGTGCTCCGCCGGGATCTCGGTTTCCACCTCCAGCCGGAACAGGGCGCGGGCCAGGGGCGGGTTGGAGACGAGCGGCACGCCGGATTCGCGGGCCTTCTCGCGGATGCGGGCCGCCACTTCGTCGGCGCCCTTGGCCAGGATCTTCGGCGCGGCGGAGGAGCCCTCCTCATAGCCGAGCGCCACCGCGAAATGCGTGGGGTTGGTGATGACGACGGCTGCCTTCGGGACGGCGGCCATCATGCGCTGCCTTGCGCGCTGCTGGCGAAGCGCCTTCTGCCGCGCCTTCACATGCGGGTCGCCATCGGTGTCCTTCGCTTCCTCCTTCATGTCCTGCCGGCTCATCCGGAGGCGGCGCAGGTGGCGGAAGCGCACGAGGAAGAGGTCCGCCGCGGCCAGGGCGGCGAAGGCGGCGAGCGTGGCCGCGACCAGGCGCAGGCCCTGCTCCGTCACCGCGCCGAGCAGCGCCGCGGCGGGCTGGTGCATCACTGCCTCCAGCAATGCCGGGGCGCCACCCGCATGCCAGATGGCGCCGCCGACCAGGGCGATCTTGAGCAGGGTCTTGAGGAACTCGATGAGCGCTTCGGCCCCGAGGATCCGCTTCACGCCCGCCATCGGGGAAAGCCGCGAGAGCTGCGGCGCCAGCCCCTTCGCCGAGACGAGGCCGCGCGTCTGCAGCAGCGTGGTGGCGGCCGCACCCAGCGCCGCCGCCCCCAGCACAGGCAGCAGGAGAAGCGCCGAGGGCATCAGCACCTCCAGCGCCTGATCGGGCGACAGCTCATGCCCGCGTTCCAGGATGCCGCGCAGGGCGCGCAGCAGGTCGCGCCCGAGCGAGGGCAGCGCCATCCCTGCGGCCAGCACAGCCAGGAGCAGCGCCGCGAAGCCGGAGGCCTCGCGCGAGTTCGGGACCTGGCCGTCCTGCCGCGCCTTCTCCAGCCGCCGGGCACTCGGGGCCTCGTTCCGGTCCTCGGCTTCGTCGCCGCCTTCCTCAGCCATGCCTCAGCGCAAGCCCGGCAGGGCCGACCACCCAGCCTGAAGCGCCTGGTGGAAAATCGCGAGCATGGAGGGCGCGAGGAGCGCGAGAAGCGCCAGCCCTGCCAGGATCTGCCCGGGCGCCGCGACAAAGAATACCTGCACGGAGGGTGCGACACGCGCGACCAGTGCCATGGCGAGGTTTATCATCACCGCCACCACCACGAAGGGGCCGGCCAGGCGCAGCGCGAGGGCGAGCATGGCCGCGCCCGCCTGCGCGACCTCCGCTGCCGCCTCGCCGGCGGGCCAGGGCGATCCGGGCGGCATCAGCGCATAGGATTCGGCCAGCGCCCGCAGTGGCAAGGCATGCAGCCCGGTGGAGAGCACCAGCACCGCCGAGGCGAGCGTGCCCAATCGCCCGAGCGCCGAGGCGCCGCCGCCCAGCGCCGGATCGGACACCAGGATCGCCGAAAGCCCCAGCAGTGACGCGCCCGCCTGCATGGCGACCGAAAGGGCCAATGCGAGCAGCCTTGCGAGCCCGCCGATCCAGAGCCCCGTCATCACCTCCAGCGCCATCAGCCGCAATGTCTCGCCAGCCGAGTCCGGCGCATCGGGGAGGCCGGGTGCCAGCACCGGCAGCAGCACCGGCACGAGGCCGAGTGCCAGGGCCAGCCGCACCGGCGCCGGCACGTCCTGCTCGCCCAGCCCCGGCAGGATCATCGCCGCCGCGCCGATCCGCGCCAGCACGAGCACGGCCTGGAAGGCGAGTGCCGGCAGGGCCTCAAGCAGCGCGGCCTCGGTCAAGGCAGGCCGCCGAGGGTGATCATCCGGTCGAACAGGGTGACGGTCCAGTCGCGGAGCACGCCCAGCATGAAGGGGCCGAGCACCAGCAGCCCGCCCCCGGCCACCGCCAGCTTCGGAAGGAAGGCGAGCGAGGATTCCTGGATCTGCGTCAGCGCCTGCAGCACCGACACGGCCAGCCCGACCACCAGCAGGGCCACCAGCAGCGGGGCGCCGATCTGCAGGCAGACCCAAAGCGCATCGCGCATGGATTGCGCGGTGAGATCGATCTCCATCTCCTCCTCCCGCCGTCAGATCGGCATTCGCATCACTTCCTGATAGGCGGCGACGACCCGGTCGCGCACCGCGACCGCCGTTTGCAGCGCCATCTCCGCGCGGCTGACGGCCAGGACCGTGTCGGTCACGCTCACCTGGCCGAGCATCGCGCCGGTGCTGGCGGAATCCGCCTGACGGCCCGATTCCACCGCGCCTTCGATCGCGCGCTTCAGGGCGCCGCCGAAGCCCTCGGCCGCGTTCGTGGCTGGCGCAGCCGCGCTACGATAGGCAGCGGCCGCCCCGGCGGCACCGATCGGCGCCGGCATCAGCGCAGCGCCTCGATCGTGCGCGTCAGCATGCCGCGCGTGGTCTCCAGCACCGAGAGATTGGCGCTGTAGGATCGCTGGGCCTCCCGCATGTCCATCACCTCGATCAGGCTGTCGATATTCGGCGTCTTCACATAGCCCTGCGCATCGGCGGCCGGATGGGCCGGATCGTAGCGGCGCGGAAACTCGCCCGGCGCCTGCCCGACCCGCGAGATGCCGACGCTGCGCGCGCCCGTCGCGCGATCCACGCGATCGGCGAAGCTCACCGTACGACGGCGATACGGATCCGCGCCCGGGCTTTCGCCGGTGCTGTCGCGGTTGGCGAGATTCTCCGCCACCACCCGAAGCCGCGTCGACTGCGCCGCCATGCCGGCGGCGGAGATGCGGAGTGCCTTGTCGAGATCCATCCGACCCTCCCGTTAACCGTTGCGGCCCAGCGCCGAGCGGAACATGCCGATCCAGCGCCGGTGCAGCCCCATGGCCAGTGCATGTGCCGAATCGGTGTCGGCGACCTTGATCGCCTGCTCGTCCAGCGAGACGGCGTTGCCATCCGGCGAGACCTCCGCTGGCTCGGGCCGCACCCCCGTCCCGCCGCTGGAGCCCGTGAGGTGACGCGGGTTGGTGCGCGCCATGGCTGCCGTGCCCCCGGCACGCAGGAGATGTTCGGCGAAGGGCGTGACGTCCCGCGCGCGGTAGCCCGGCGTGTCGGAGTTGGCGATGTTGCGCGCCAGCACCTCCTGCCGCCGGTCCAGCCAGCGCAGGCGGGATTCGGCGAGTTCGAGCGGGTTGCGCGTTGCTTGGCTGGGGCGATCCATGCCCGGCATCTTCCGCCGGTTTCCCTAACCGTTCCTTGATCGGCGGCCCGGCGCCGTTAACCCGATGGAAGGGACGACCCGGCAAACTCTGCCGGATGAGCAGCATGCCGCAAAACGCCGTGCTCGCCGCCGTCGATGAACTGCACGGCGTGCTGAGCCTTGCTGAGGTTCTCCTCCTCGCGGGACGGAGCCTCGACCTTCAAGGGCTGGAGAAGGAGGTCGCGACCCTGTGCGCCGCCGCCGCCGCCCTGCCCCGCGAGGAAGGCGCGGCCGCGCGCTCCTCCCTCTCCGGCCTGTTGACCCAGGTGGAGCAACTGCATGCCCGGTTCTCCAGGCCCGGTGAATGAGGGACGCGCATGAGCGGCGGAATGGGCCAATGGGTCTCCGCGGCGGGAGCGCTGGCCGTGGTGCTCGGGCTGCTCTGGATCGTGGCGCGACTGGCGCGGCGCGGCGGGCTGGCGTCTCCGGGGCCGCGCCGGGTGCGCGTGATCGAGGCGACCCCGATCGATTCCCGCCGGCGTGCGGTGATCCTGCGCGTGGACGGGCGGGAGGCGCTGATCGTGACCGGCGGGCCGCAGGACAGCTTCATCGGCTGGCTCTGATCACGGCGATCCTGCTGATCCTGCCCGGAGCATCGCTCGCCCAATCCGTGTCGCTCGACCTCGGCGGATCGGGATCGGGCAGCACGGCGCGGCTGGTGCAACTCACGGCGCTGATCGGGCTGCTCTCGCTTGCGCCCTCGCTGCTGGTGATGGTCACCGCCTTCGCGCGGATCGTGATCGTGCTGTCGCTGCTGCGAAGCGCCATCGGCGCGCAGGGCATCCCGCCGAATCCGGTGTTGATTGGGCTGGCGCTCTTCCTCACCTTCTTCGTCATGCAGCCGGTGGTGGAAGCATCCTGGGCGCAGGGGCTGCAGCCCATGCTGGCCGGCCAGATGGCGGAGTTAGACGGGTTGGCCAGCGCGGCTGAGCCCTTCCGCAAGTTCATGGCCGCGAATGCGCGCGACTCCGACCTGGCCCTCTTCCTCGACCTCGCGCAGCTTCCTGCGCCGGCCAGCGCGGATCAGACGCCCTGGCGCGCCCTGGTGCCCGCCTTCATGGTCAGCGAGCTGAAGCGCGGGTTCGAGATTGGCTTCCTAATGTTCCTGCCCTTCCTGGTCATCGACCTGGTGGCCGCGTCGCTCCTCATGTCGCTGGGTATGATGATGCTGCCGCCGAGCGTCGTCGCCCTGCCCTTCAAGATCATCTTCTTCGTCATGGTCGATGGCTGGCGGCTTGTTTCGGCCAGCCTCGTGCAGGGTTTTTCGGGCCAGTAGGCCGGCCTAAACTCGCGTCTCAAAGAAGTTTGCATTTGTCCGGGGAGTTTGCACAAGGCCCGTTCAGGTAAGTTTGCACAGAGGCGGAGGAGCAGCTCTATGGATTGACCCAATCACGCCCTCTCGTCGTGAATAGTGGATTCTCAAAGAAGTTGACTCAGCTCGCAGCGCAATCGACGAATCGGACTCGAAAGTTCCAGTAGGTCCCTTAACGGCGGGCCTGCGCCGGGCCGGAGACTGCGGCTTCGCCGCGACTGGGAAGAAGTCGCCGGACGTGCACCCACGAGCCAGCCGCGCGCGAACCGACCGTGCGACGCAAGGCCGGGGCCGTTAAAGACCGATTCTGCTGAAAAAGTCCGGACCGCACAGGGCGCGAAAGAATTTTTCTGGAAGGCCGCGCCCTGCCGCAGCATCGCGCCGCGTAAGCTGGCCACTACGAATGGAACCTGCGCCGACCGGCCCGTCCGGTGCTTGTGGCCGGCTTATTCAACACCATCGACCCAGAGCGGCGCTCCCCGCAAACGGTCAAAAAGACGAGGTGGCAGCGTGGCCACGCAGGTCTTTGTACCCCAGCCGCCACCGAGCAGCTGCGCTGCGCTGGCAGAGTAACCCGACATTCACAAAACTAGGGTATGTGGTATTGGATTCGCCATTGCGGCGAGGGGGCATTTCTGTGCGGCTATTCCATTCAAGGATACGGCCACCGGGCGCGCCCTGGTCAACTCGAAATGCCCACAGAAAGCGAAATGAAACCGTTATTTTCTCCCTCGCCTCTCCGCGTGGTCATTGATTAAGGCGGATAGCGCAGAGTGGCTCAAATCGACAATACCATTGCCGAAGTTCCGGACGAGCGCCTCCGTGCGCGTCTACAGTCTGAAGCTGATGCGCTTCGGCGACGTGGTCAGTTCGGCCTCGTCTTCGAGCGCCATTCTCCCGAGTGGCTTCTCATGCCTGGTGCACGCGTGCGCGCGGGCGTAAGTGTGCTCCCTCGCGATGAATCGTGGTCGCCCCCTCTTAGGGTAGAGGCTGTCGAAGGCGCTGATGCGATCTGCGTGCCGGAAAGCGGCGGCCTTCCTCTCAAAATGCCTGTGACATCGCTCGCCGTGGTCAAGCGCGACGGCGAGGCCGTTTTTCCAGCCTTGCGACTGGTCGACACCGTGACGCAGGGGTGCCGTCGCGGGTGTGGTAGAAATTGGGGCGGCGTAGTCTCCGGCTTGTTCAACGAGCCATGACCGGCGTTGGCGCGCCGGCGGAGACCACGCCATGGACAAGGATAGCAGCAAGGGGCCTGGTGAGCAGGCGCTGTTT
>DATCMG010000615.1:0-3209 GCA_036563555.1 Roseomonas sp.
CTTGGCGTAGAAGGCCGAGGCCAGGCGCTCGGCCGATTCCATGAAGCCCTCGCCGAGCTGCCCCGACACCACGCGCATCCAATGCTCGACCCGCGCACGATGCACGGCGGGATCCATCAGCGCGGACTGGATCTCGGGCCAGCCGGCGAAGGCCCCGTGCAGACCGTCCAGCAGTCCGGGCAGGCGCTCCCGCGCGAAGCCCGCCTGCTGCCGTAGCAGCGCAAGATCATCCTCGGTAATGCCGAAAGCCTCGAAGCGCCTGCGTTGGCCGGCGTCGGTAAAGGAGTTCATCTACACACCTCTGCGGGTGCGCTCAGCCCATCGGAGCGCCGGCGCACCTTCGAAGCGAGTGAATGAACAACGTGTTAAAGCCCGACCACCATACTCGGGATTTGAACAGGGAGGAGCGTCGCCCGGTTCGGCCTATCGGAACGCCATGAATGTGGATCCATCACGAGCCCGAATGGCTTCCGCGAAGTCCGCATCTCAATGCTCGAAGTCGAAGGCCAGCTCCGCCGTCGCCCCGCGCTCTGCCGTCCGTACCCGGTCGGCCAGCCGCGCAATCAGCGCGCCGGAAACCCGCCGCATGGCGGCGTCCAGCGCGTCCTCGTCATCCTCCATCAGCGCCGCGGCATCCGGCATCGCCCCATCACCCAACGGCAATGCCGGCCCGGCATGGATCAGCCGGCAACGCAGGTTGAACTCATCGAAGCTGGCCGAAAGCATCACCGGCCCCTTCGTGCCGGATTGCCGCAGCGCCTCCAGCGCCTCGCCCAGCGCCACCCCCGCGCGCACCACCACCTCCGGCCGCGCGCCCCAGGCCTTGCCCTGGTGCTCCAGGAAATCCGCCGCCTGCCTTGCCTCATCCGCCGGCGCCAGCTCCAGCGATGTCGTGCGCTTCACCCCGATCCGCAGCACCGCGTTCAGCCCCACCGCCGCGATCGACCCCATGGTCAACCCGGACGACACGATGATCCGGCTCCAATCCGGCGATGCCTCGGCCAGTGCGGGCAGCAGCATCACCCCGGTGCCGCAAACCAGCGCCAGCCCCACCGTGAAGCTCCGCTGGGTGTTCATCATGCGCGATGTCGAAAGCCCCATCCCGGCCACGATGAGGTAGGAGGCCGTGTAGATCAGGATTCCCCCGATCACCGGGGCCGGCGTCAGCGCGATCAGCCCGGCGATGGGCGGCACGAAGGCCGCCGCCATCAACACCACCCCCGCCGCCACGCCCACGCGCCAGGCCGTCACCCCCGTCGCATGAGCAAGCCCGAGATTGGCCGAGGAAACGGCGCTGGTCAGCAACCCCGCCATGCCCTGCAGGATGTGCATCAACCCCAGCGCCGTGACGGCCCGCGCCACCAGCTTCATGTCCACCCGCCGCCAGCGCGCGTCGTTCATCTTGTCCATCGACAGCACGGCGCCGAACAGGTCCATCACCCCGATCAGCTGCGAAACGAGATAGACGGCGATCGGCACCAGCAGGAATTCCGGCGCCGGCAGGTCACGCCCGAGGATCGGCGCGGCCAGCGGCGGCAGTGCCGAGAGTGCCGAAAGCCCGCCCTCCGTCACCGCCCCGGCCAACACCGCCACCAGCGTCCCGGCCAGCGCGCCCACCACCACCGCCAGCCGCCGCAGCCCGGGCGGCCCCCAGAGCGAGGCCGCGATGATGCAGGCGATGGTCGCCGCCGCCGAGGCCAGCGCCGCCCCGGACACCGCGCCCGAGGCGCCGAGCCCCACCCCGCGCGAAAGCCCGGCGCCCACCAGCGAAAGCCCCAGCATCACCACCACCACGCCCAGCACCTCGGGCGGAAAAAACGCGCGCATCCGCGGGATCACCCGCGCGAAGGCAATCGCCGCCAGGGCCGAGACAACGGTCGCCCCCATCGCCGCCCCCAGCCCGTAGGAGGTCACCACCCCGATGAAGATCGGCAGCCGCGCCGGCCCCGGAATCGCCACCAGGATCATTCCCGCCCCGAAGCGGCTCGGCAGCGCCTGCAGCACGGTGCTCGCGCCCAGCAGGAAGATAGTGGCGCTGACGAAAGCGCTGGTCTGCGCCTGGTCCAGCCCGATCCCCTGCGCCGCCACCACGGCGTAGAGGATGAACATCAGCGACAAAAAGGCGTGCTGCATCCCCATGCTCAGCACCAGCCCCCGTGGCGGCGCCTCGTCCATGGCATAGAGCAGCTCCTCGGGCCGGCTGCGCCGCGAAGCGGCGGGCGGCGGAAGGAAACGATCGAGGAGAGGCGTCAATCGCGGCGCTCCGGGGAGGAATCGGCGCGCGGGCCAGCATCAGCATCAGTCATCGGGGAGGGACTAAGCCATCAACCCGGGCCGTTGTGGAGCCGCCCCGCGGCGATAATCCCCCGGCAAGGTCCACCCCGCCCATCCGGAAGCCGGTCTCCGCGCCGCCTCCGTCACGCTTCCTCACGCGTAACGTCTCAGCCCGTTACATCCCCGGTGCCATCTTCCTCCCATCGTCAAGGAGGACGACGCATGACCCGCAACCGCAAGATCACCCTCGCCGCCCTGGCCGTGACCCTCGGGGTCGGCGCCCTCGGCGCCGCCACCATTCCCGCCATGGCCCAGGGCCGCGGTCCCATGGGTGGCCAGCAGCTCTTCCAGAACGCCGATGCCAACGGCGACGGCCGCGTCACCTCAGACGAGGCCTGGACCGCCCTGTCCGCCCGCTTCGCTGAGGCCGATGCCAACAAGGATGGCGGCGTGACCTGGGATGAGTTCCGCGCCCATGTCCAGGCCCAGATGGCCGCCCGCCGCGGCGATCGCCCAGCCCCGCCCGCGGCTCGCATGGCCCGGATGGAGGAGCGCGGCCAGGGCTTCTTCCGCGCCCTCGATGCCGACCGCGACAGCCGCGTGACCCTGGCCGAGCTGCGCCCCTTCGCCGAGGCGATGTTCCGCGCCCGCGACACGAATGCCGACAATGCCCTGACCCGCGAGGAGGTGCGCCCGCACCATACCCGTGGGGAGCGGCACGGGCGACCGCAGCAGGCGCCCGCCCAGGCGCAGTAAAGAAGGCAAGGCCGGGGGAAGGAATTCCCCCGGACCCCCATCTTTTTCTTCGAGTTGGGAGTGGACAGAGGGGAGGCGCCGGCCCGGAAAAAAGGGGGCAGCACAGGATGTCGAGGGAAGGTCTTCGGCGGCTACCGGCCCCGAAGGGGGGGCGGTGGTGGGCGCGACAGGGATTGAAC
>DATCMG010000143.1:0-2821 GCA_036563555.1 Roseomonas sp.
TGGAGGAGGCGGGCTGCCTGGTGGAAGTGCCGCCCACCCAGACCTGCTGCGGCCAGCCCGCCTATAACTCCGGCGACCGGGCGACGGCGAAGGACCTGGCCCGCCCGGTGATCGACGCCTTCCTGGGCTATGACTTCGTGGTGGCGCCCTCGGGCTCCTGCGCGGGGATGATCGCGCATCACTATCCCAGCCTGTTCGAGGATGATCCCGATTATCGCGGTCGCGCCGAGGCCCTCGCCGCGCGCACGCATGAGCTGACCTCCTTCCTGGCAGATGTGATGGGGCTGGATACGGCGCGGGCACCCTATGACGGCGTCGCGGCCTATCACGATTCCTGCTCCGGGCTGCGGGAGATGGGCGTGCGCGCCCAGCCGCGCCGCCTGCTGGCGAAGGTGCCGGGGCTGACCGTGAAGGAACTGGCCGAGCCCGAGCTGTGCTGCGGCTTCGGCGGCACCTTCTGCGTGAAATACCCCGACATCTCAACTCGGATGGTGACGGACAAGGTGGCGGACATCCGGGGCACCGGGGCGGACACGCTGCTGGCCGGCGACATGGGCTGCCTGCTGAACATGGCCGGCCGCCTGAAGCGCGAGGGCAGCGAGGTGCGGGTGCGCCACGTGGCGGAAGTTCTGGCCGGCATGACCGGCGAGGTGCCACCGATCGGCGAGGCGGAAGAGCCCCGGCGGTAATCCTGTTCAGCCGGAATTCGGGGGCGCTGTTCGGCTGGTCCGAAACGATCTTCTTGACCGGCCCTCGCGGAGAGGGCGCAATCACCTGCGGCTGGATCGAGGCACCATGGCCCGGTTGCGCGACAAGCGTGTTCTCGTCTTCGGCGGCAGTGCCGGTATCGGCCTGGCGATCCTGCAGCGCTTCGCGGCGGAGGGCGCGCGCGTCGCCAATGCCGACCTGCACCCGCCGGCCGATCCCTCAAGCCTGCCTTCCGGTGCCCTGGACCTGCGCTGCGACATCGTGGATGGCGAGGCCGTCTCGGCGGCCGTGGCTGAGACGATGGCCCGGTTCGGCGCCCTTGACGTGATGGTGAATGCGGCCGCCGCGCTGACGCGCATCGGGCCGGTGACGGATCTGGCGGCAGAGGAGTGGGAGCACGCGATCCGCGTGAACCTCACAGGCGCCTATCATGCCTCGCGCAGTTGCATCCCGCATCTGATCGCGGCCGGTGGCGGCAGCATCATCCATATCTGCTCCGAAATCGGCGTGGTCGGGGCGAAGGGGCGGTCCGCCTACAGTTCCTCCAAGGCCGGACTTATCCAGTTGGCGCGCGTGCTGGCGCTGGACCATGCGGAGCAGGGCATCCGCGTGAACGCGCTCTCCCCGGGCGCTGTCGTGACGGACCGGCTGCTTTCCCGCTTCGAAAGCGCGGAGGCGGCGGAGGCGGCGCTCTCGCCACTCTATCCGATGGGCCGGCTCGGCCGGCCGGAGGAGATCGCCGGGGCCGCGCTGTTCCTGGCTTCAGATGATTCCTCGTTCATGACGGGGGCGAATCTCGTGGTCGATGGTGGCTACACCGCCCGGTGAGGCGGGCAGCCGGGCCTACCGAAACGGACATGGTGGAGGCAGCAGCATGAACGATCCGGCATTCCAGCAAGATTGCGCGGCGATCCTGGCCATGAAAGCGGCGCAGGAGGGACCGGGGCGGCGCGGGCTTCTGCGCGGGTTGGCAGGCCTGGGCGCCGCGGGGCTGAGCCTCGGGGCGGCAGGGATGGCCACCGCGCAGGCGCGCGAGGTCGTGCTGGCCGATTGGGGCGGTGATGGCAGTGCCGCCTTCCGCAAAGCCTTCGGCGAACCCTTTCAGCGCTCCACCGGCCTGCGCTTCGGCCAGGATGGCTCCGGCCCCAGCCCGGGGCGCATCCGGTCGATGGTGCAATCCGGAAAGGTCATCTGGGACGTGATGGATACCGCCGTGGGCGCGGGGCACTTCCTGGGCGCGGACGGGCTGCTGGAGGAAATCGACTGGTCGATCGTGGACCGCTCCCTCGACATGCCGGGGCTGGGCCATCGCTACGCCGCCGGCGCCTATACCTTCAGCGTGGTGCTGGCCTGGGACACGCGCGCCTTCGGCGGGCGGTCCCCGACGGGCTGGGCCGATTTCTGGAACCTCCGCGATTTCCCGGGCCCGCGCATGCTGCGCCGGGATCCGCAGGGCGTGCTGGAGGCGGCGCTGATGGCCGATGGCGTGCCGCCGGACCAACTCTACCCGCTCGATGTCGAGCGGGCCTTCCGCAAGGTGCGGGAAATCCGGCCCCGTGCCGTGTTCTGGGGCAGCGGCTCGGACAGCCAGCAGATCATGCGCCAGGGCGATGCGGTGATGGGCTTGCTGTGGAACACGCGCGCCATGCTGCTGCAGCGGGACACGCAGGATCGGATCCGCTTCACCTGGAACCAGGGCATCTTGCAGCCTTCGGTCTGGACGGTGCCGAAGGGCAATCCGGCCGGCAAGGATGCGATGCGCCTGATCCGGTCGATGCAGGAGCCGGCCGGGCAGGTGGAGCTGCTGCGGCTGCTCGGAAACGGCCCGGTCAACCCGGCCGCCGCCGCGATGGTGCCGCCGGAGCTGAAGCCGCTGAACCCCACGGATCCCGAGAACGCCCGCGTCCAGATCCCCTATGGGGTCGACTGGTACGTGAAGAATTACCAGGACGTCCTGGCCCGCTACGTCGACATGGTCACGGGGTAGCCGGTCGCAGGGTCCGGGGGCGGGTCCGCCCCCCGGAAGGCCGGGAAATTTCGATTCGCGCCCAAGGTCCGGGAGGCGGAGCCTCCCGGGACAACCATCTTATGCCTCTGCCGCCGCGGCCCGTCC
>DATCMG010000709.1:0-3920 GCA_036563555.1 Roseomonas sp.
CCGGATCATGACCGGCATGAACAGCCAGGCCACGTTCCGCAACCCGCCCGCCGCCACAGCCGCCGCGGCGATCTCCGCCTCGAAGACGATGATCTCCGTCCGCGACCGCAGGCCGAAGCGGTCCAGCTCGGCCAGCACGCGCGCCAGCAGGTCGAAATCGGGCCGGCCATGCCAGTTCGCCTTCACCTCGACCTGCAGCCCCGCATTGCCCTCCGCGACGAGGGCGAGCAGGTCGGACAGGCGCGGCAGCCTCTCCCCGCCCGCCGAGATCAGCTTCACCCCGGACAGTTCGGCCGCCATGCGCTCGCCCAGCGGGCCGCGCCCGTTGCTCGTGCGGTCCAGGGTGGCGTCATGCATCACCATCGGCTCGCCATCGGCGGAGAGGTGGACATCGCATTCGACCGCGTCGACGCCGGCGGCAATCGCCTGCCGGAAGGCCGTCATGCTGTTCTCGGGCCAGAGAATGGCGCCGCCCCGATGGGCGATGATCTCGGTCATTACGGTTTCCGGTTGATCTGCGTGCCATAGCCTGGAATCTTAAGGCGACGCGCGGGTGGAACCGGCTTTTTAAAGCCCGGCACCCCCGCCCGGGAAGACACCAGGCATCCAGGCGGACCCAACCCATGACTCTTTGCCTCGTCCTGCACGAACTGCCTGCGGGCGGCGTGGAGGTCATGGAGGCCTCCATCTGGGAGCTCAGCGAGAGCCACTGCATGCTGGGGGGCGGCATGCTCGTCGATACCAGCGTGTCGCCGGGCTACCTGCTTTCCCATATCCATGGCGCCCTGACGCGGGCGGGGATGGAGGGCAAGCTGGTCGTCTCCCAGGCAGCGGCGGAGCTTCACATGTCGGGGCTGGAGCCCGATGTCGCCGCCTGGATCCGGGGAAGCCTGCAAGCCTCCGGGGATTAGCGGCGCCCGGGCCACCCGGATCAGGGCAGGCGCGCCAGACGTTGTCCCAGCAGCGTGAAGAAGCCATCGGCGTCCAGCACCTCCGGCAGGGTCGCACCTGGCGTAGCGGAGGTCCGGCCCCAACGATCCACATGCGTCCGCCCCCGCGCCGGCCCATGGCCGCACTCCACCTGCACCGCCACGCGCGTGGCGTGGAACAGCTCCGGCGCCACCAGCCAGGCGACCGCGCAGGGATCATGCAGGGGGTGCCCCTCCCCGCCCATCCGGCGGGAGGGCGGAACAGCTTCCATGATGTCGCAGGCGGCCTTCAGGCAGGCCCCGCCGCCCAGCGCCCGGATCGCGGCGATGCGGGCGGGCGTCACCAGGGCCTGGGCGGTCAGTTCCAGCGTCACCAGCGTCACCGGCACGCCCAGGGTGAACAGGATGTCCAGCGCCTCCGGGTCGCTGGCCGCGTTGAACTCGGCCGAGGGGGTCCAGTTTCCCTCGCCCCAGGCGCCCGCCATCAGAACGATTTCCGCCACGCGGTCGGCGAGAGCGGGCTCCGTGGCCATGGCCAGGGCCAGGTTCGTCGCGGGCCCTATTCCCAGCAGGGTGACCGAAGCGGGACGCGCGGGGCGCAGAAGCGCGCGGATGGCGTCCGCAGCCACAGCCTCCACGGGGGGCGGGCCCGGCGGCAGCACGATGCCGGCCAGCCCGTCCTTCCCGTGCACCACGCCATCCCCCGCGAAGCCACCGCGCAGCGGCCGGTCGGCCCCGGGCACGACCGGCACCACGGCCCCGGCCAGACCGACCACCGCGGTGGCGTTCTCCAGCGTGCGCTCCAGCCCCGCATTGCCGCCAGCCACCGTCACCAGCCGCAGGTCGATCTCGGGTGAGGCCAGCGCCAGCCAGAGCGCCAGCGCATCATCCGTGCCGGGGTCGCAATCCAGGATCACCGCCCGCCGCTGCGGAGGCTGGGCCGGCGCACGGATCAAGCGCCCAGCTCCGTCTCCACCACGCCGCACAGGAAAGCGGCGCCGGCGGCCAGGGCCGCGTCGTTGAAGTCGAAATGCGGGTTGTGGTGCCAGCCCTCGGGATGCGCCGGATCGCCCGTTCCAAGCCAGGCATAGGCGCCCGGCCGCGCCTCCAGCATGCAGGCGAAATCCTCGCCCGCCGTGATGGGCGGGTGGTCGTCCCGCGCGCGCTCAGCCCCGACCGTCGCGGCGGCGGCCCGGTGCATCAGCGCTGCCTGGGCGGCATGGTTCACGGTGGGCGGCAGGCGCCGCGTATAGACCGGCGCGGCCGTCACGCCATGCGTCTCCGCCACGCCATGCGCGATCGCGCCAATCCGCGCTTCCAGCAGATCCCGCACGCCGGAGGAGAGGGCGCGGGCGGTCCCGCGCAACAGAACTTCGGCCGGGATCACGTTCGGCGCCTCGGGGTTGCCGGCCGCCATATGCCCCACGCTCACCACGCCGGTCGCCATCGGGTCCAGTTCCCGCGCCACGATGGATTGCAGCGCGACGATGAAGGCTGCCGCCGCCAGCGTCACATCCGTCCCCAGATGCGGCTTCGCACCATGTGTCCCTCGGCCGCGGAAGGTTACCTCCCAGGTGTCGGAACTGGCCAGCACCGCCCCCTTCGGCACCGCGACCGTTCCCAGCGGCAGGCCAGGCAGGTTGTGCAGCCCATAGACGGCATCGACCGGAAAGCGCTCGAACAGCCCGTCGGCCAGCATCGCCTGCGCGCCGCCGCGCGACTCCTCGGCCGGCTGGAAGATCAGATGCACGGCTCCGGCGAAGCGGTTCCGGTTCGCCGCGAGCCATTTAGCGGCGCCGAGCAGCATCGCCGTGTGCCCGTCATGGCCGCAGGCATGCATCCGCCCGGAGGAGCGGCTGGCCCAGGGCGCGCCCGTCGCCTCCTCCATCGCCAGCGCGTCCATGTCGGCCCGCAGCCCGATGGCGCGGTTGCCGCCCAGCCCGCCGGCGGTGCCGCGTAGCGTACCCACCACGCCCGTGCCCGCGATCCCTTCCTCGACCGCGATCCCCACCGCGCGCAACTCCCGTGCGACGAAGGCGGCGGTGCGGTGTTCCTCGAAGCCCAGTTCCGGATTCGCGTGCAGATCCCGCCGCCACGCCGTCATCGCCTCGGCGAAGGGTTCAAGGGCCTCGACGCTGGGCATGACAGGCGGGGCTCCGTTGCAGTGGGTGCGCCGACCATGCCAGCTTGCCCCCCTCTTCACCAGACACCGACGATCCTCGAGGTTCCCTCATGCGCCTGCGCGCCGTCCTCCTTGCCGCAGCCCTCAGCTTTCCGACGGCGGCCAGCGCCCAGGACCTGATCCGCATCGGCGTCGAATCCGGCCCGACGAGCCTGGACCCGCATTACGCCAGCCTGATCACCAACATCGCCTTCGCCCGCCATGTCTTCCAGCCGTTGGTCCAGCAGGACGCACGGCAGGAGCTGCGCCCGGCTATCGCCAGCACCTGGCGCGTGGTGGATGACCTGACCTGGGAATTCACCATTGACCCGAAGGTCCGCTTCCATGACGGCGCCCCGGTCACGGCCGAGGACGTGGCCTTCACCATCCAGCGGGCGGGCAATGTGCCGAACTCGCCCTCCTCCTTCGGCTACGCCACACGCGTGGTCACGGCAGTGGAGGATGCCGGGGGTGGGGTGGTCCGCATCCGCACCCGCGTGCCCACACCGCTGCTCGCGAACAACCTCGCCCTGGTGATGATCGTCTCGAAGAAGCACGGCGAGGCGGCGACCACGCAGGACTACAATGCCGGCCGTGCGATGATCGGCACCGGCCCCTTCCGCCATGTCTCCTGGCAGCCCGGCAGCCCCTTTGTCGCCGACCGCAACCCCGATTTCCACGGCCCCGCCCCCGCCTTCGCCCGGGTGGAGTTCCGCCCCATCGCCGCCGCCGCCTCCCGCGTCGCCGCGCTGAATGCGGGCGACGTGGACCTGATCGAGATCATCCCGCCGGAGCAGTTCGAGCGCTTCCGCGGTGACCAGCGCTTCACG
>DATCMG010000711.1:0-2533 GCA_036563555.1 Roseomonas sp.
GCGCTTCCGGCCCACCCAGGGGCGCTTCAAGGTTTATATCCTGGACGAGGTGCACATGCTGTCCGGGGCGGCGTTCAACGCGCTGCTCAAGACGCTGGAGGAACCGCCGCCCCAGGTGAAGTTCCTCTTTGCCACCACCGAGATCCGCAAGGTTCCCGCCACCATCCTCTCCCGCTGCCAGCGCTTCGACCTGAAGCGTGTGCCGCAGGAGACCCTGCGCGCCCATTTCGGCCGGATCGCGGAGAAGGAGGGGGCGGCGATCGAGCCGGAGGCGCTGGCGATGATCGCGCGCGCGGCCGATGGCTCGGTGCGCGACGGGTTGTCGTTGCTGGACCAGGCGATCGCCATGCCTTCGGAAGGGGGCGGCGTCACGGCCGATCAGGTCCGGGACATGCTGGGGCTGGCCGATCGTGCCCTGGTGCTGGACCTGATGGAGGCCGCGATGCGCGGCGACCTGCCCGCCATGCTGGCCGCGATGGACCGGGCGCATGAGCGCGGCGCCGACCCCGGGGTGGTGCTGGCCGACATGGCCGAGCTGACCCACACGCTGACGCGCTTCCGCGCCGTGCCGGGGCTGCGCAACGATCCCTCCATCCCCGAGGCCGAGCGGGTGCGCGGCGGGGCCCTGGCGGAGACGCTGACCATTCCCGTGCTCGGGCGTGCCTGGCAGGTGCTGCTGAAGGGCATCGGCGAGGTGGCGGAAAGCCCCGACCGCCGCGCGGCGGCGGAGATGGTGCTCATCCGGCTGGCGCATCTGGCGGAGATGCCGACCCCCGGCGAGATCGTGCGGCGGCTGTCCGGCGCCCAGGCTCCCAGGATGGGCACGGGCGGCGGGGCTGGCGGGCCGGCGCCTTCGGGTGGTGGATCGGGCATGGCGTCCGGCGCGATGGCCGATGCGGTCGCCGGTGCTTCCCTGGGTGGTCCTTCGGGCGGCGGGCTGCGCGCCATCGCGGGCGGGGCGCCGATGCGCGCGGTGCCGCTCGAAGCGGCCCCGGTGCCTGCCATGCCGCCGGAAACGGAAGCCGCCCCGGCCCCCATGCCCGCCACCTTCCGGGAGGTGGTGGCGCTCGCCTCAGGGCGGAAGCCGATGCTGCACGCGCATCTCGTGCACAGCGTGCATCTCGTGCGCTTCGCGGAGGGGCGAATCGAGCTGCGCACCCGCGCCGATGCGCCGCGCGACCTGGCGGGGCAGTTGACCGCGTTGCTGCAGGAGGTGACGGGCGCGCGCTGGACCGTCTCCCTTTCCAACGCCGAGGGCGAGCCGACCCTGGCCGAGCAGAGCCGCACCGCCGCCGTGGCGCGGCTGGAGGTGGCGCGCAGCCACCCGCTGGTGCTGGCGGTCATGGAGGCCTTCCCTGGTGCGCAGATCCGGGAAGTGCGCGACGCCTCGCTGGACGCTTATGGGCTTCCCCCGCCCGAACTCGCCGGCGATGGCGAGCCGGTGGGCGAGGACGAGGCCGGCTTTGCGCCCCTGGACGACGACGATCCCGGCTTTGCGCCGCTGGATGCCGAGCCCGCGGGGATGGACAGGCCCTGAAGCCTGCCCGATCAGCCCGCTCCACCGACAAACGCTTGAAGGAATGGCGATGAAGAACCTGGGCAACATGCTGAAGCAGGCTCAGCAGATGCAGTCCAAGATGCAGGAGATGCAGGCCAAGCTGGAGGCCGCCACCATGGAGGGCCAGGCCGGCGCCGGGATGGTGCGGGTGACGCTTTCGGGCAAGGGCGACCTGAAGGGCATCGCCATCGATCCCTCCCTGCTGGTGGCAGAGGAGCGCGAGGTGCTGGAGGACCTGATCGTCGCGGCCCATGCCGACGCCAAGCAGAAGGTGGAGGCGATGATGGCCGAGGAGATGTCCAAGGCGACCTCCGGGCTCAATATCCCGGGCATGGGCGGCGGCGGGCTGGGCGGCTTCAAGCTGCCGTTCTGATGCGGTTCGGGGGCATCGTTCCCATATGAGGCGCATGCCCTTCGACCCGTCCGTTACGCATCGCGATCCGGTTCCGCCGAATGATCCGGTGGAGCAGCTTGTCGCTCTTCTGTCCCGGTTGCCGGGGCTCGGGCGGCGCTCCGCGCGGCGGGCGGTGCTCAAGATGCTGCAGGATCCGCAGCGGCTGATGCTGCCGCTGGCCGGCGCCCTGAACGCGGCGGCGGAGGCGGTCGGGCCATGCCGCATCTGCGGCAATCTCGACACCCAGGACCCCTGCCATGTCTGCCGTGATCCGCGGCGGGAGCGTGGGCTGGTCTGCGTGGTGGAAGGGGTGGCGGATCTCTGGGCGCTGGAGCGTGGGGGCGCGCATCGCGGGCTGTACCATGTTCTCGGCGGCACGCTCTCCGCGCTCGGCGGCGTCGGGCCGGAGGATCTGTCGATCCAGCCGCTGGTGGAACGCATCGCGGCCGGCGGGGTAGAGGAGGTGATCCTCGCCCTGCCCGCCACCGTAGAGGGCGCGACCACGGGCCATTACCTGGCGGACCGGCTGCGGCCGCTTGCCGTGCCCGTCACGCGGCTGGCCCAGGGCGTGCCCATGGGCG
>DATCMG010000713.1:0-1722 GCA_036563555.1 Roseomonas sp.
GTCCGACAGGGACCGGTCGGGCACCGGCGTCAGCCGCAGCCCCGGCGGAAGGGCGAGCTGCACCTTCTCGACCCGCCCCGCCTCGTTCACCCCGGCCTGGTGCCAATGGATGGAGTTGAGATCAACGCCGTAATGGTGCGCCAGCAGCCCGCGCGAATAGATCGACGCGGTCTGCGCCCATTCCGGCACGCCCACCCGCTTGCCGGCAAGCTGAGACGGATCGTTGAGCCCGCTATCCGCCCGCACGTAGAAGGAGGAGTGACGAAACATCCGGGAGACGAAGGCCGGGACGGGAACCAGGCTGTCATCGCCCTGCGAGAGCAGCGAGACGACCTTGGCGAAGGACATCTCGGACACGTCCCATTCGCGATGGAAGGTGAAGCGGTAGAAAATCTCCTCCACGGGCATCCGGAGGACCGTCAGATCGACACCCGGAAGCGGAACCGTGCCGTCGAGCAGGTCGCGCACGTGATCGTATTCGGACAGCGCGAGGGTGAGAGGGATGTTGGGCATGGGACGGTCTCCATTCATGATGCACGTCCTGCAAGCGGCCCATCGCTGCCATGCCCGGGACGAAATGCCGGATCACCGCGCATCCGAACGCTTCGCGATCCGGCCCTGTCGGAAGCGTCACCACAACGCTGCGTCTTGATGGGGACCGGAATGCGCGTGCCGATGCAGGGCGACCAGCCAGATATAAAACGGCGGCGCAAGGATGCTCAATCCACCGTCCCTGCCCCGCGCATCAAAGCTCGATCTTCCTCTCCCGCACGATCCGTTCCCAGATCGCGATTTCCGACATGATGTCGGAGCGGAAGCTTTCCGGATCGCCGGCGACCACCTTGGCCCCCAACTCTTGCAGGCGCGCGGTCACGGACGGCTCGCGCGCCACCTGCACGAAGGCCTGGCTCATGGCCGCCGCCATGTCGGCAGGCGTGCCACGCGGGGCGAAGAGGCCGAACCAGAAGGCCAGATCGTAGTCGAGGCCAGCCTCGCGCACCGTGGGGATATCCGGCAGCGCCGGTGCACGCTCCGCCGTACCGACCGCGATGACGCGGATCTGGCCTCCGTCGCGCAGAAGGCCGGCGACTGTCGGCAGGGCGGCGATGGCAAGCTGTACCCGGCCAGCCGACAGGTCCTGGGTGGCCTGGGCCATCCCGCGATAGCTGACATGCGTCATCCGGATGCCCGCCACCTCCTGCAGCAGTTCCGTCGCGAGGTGGGGGGCGCTGCCGATGCCGCCGGAGCCGTAGAACATCTCGCCGGGCCGCGCGCGGGCGGCCGCCACCAGGTCGGATATCGTGCGGATCGGCGATTTATCCGGCACGCAGATCACGGGGGCGAGGTCCGCGACGCGTGAGACGGGCACAAGGTCCGTGCGCGGATCGAAGCCGAGGTCGCGCCGGAGCGGGACCGCCATCGCGAGGGAATTATCCGTCATCAGCAGCGTATTGCCGTCCGGCGCCGCGCGCGCCGCCGCCTGCCAGCCCACCGCGTTGCCGCCGCCCGTGCGGTTCTCCACCACCACCGCGCCACGCCCGCCGGCGTGCTCCGTCAATCGTGCGGAGAGCAGGCGCGCGAACACGTCGGCCGTGCCGCCGGGCGCAAGGGGAACGATGACCTTGACCTGCCGGTCGCCGGGCCAGGGGGCAGCCTGAGCGCGTGCGATGGAGGGAAGTGCGAGGCTACTGGCCAGCAATGCCCGGCGGGCGATCATGGGCG
>DATCMG010000718.1:0-3444 GCA_036563555.1 Roseomonas sp.
TGGAAAGGGCTGTAGACCGGCAGCCTCAAGGCGTGACACGAGCCCGGGGTGGGCGAGGGAGGCCTGCACCGCGGCATCGACGCGCTCCACGATCGGAACTGGCAGGCCGGCTGGGGCAAACACGCCGTCCCAGGTGTCGGCCTCGAAGCCCGGCAGGGTCTCGGCAACTGTCGGCACGTCGGGGGCGGCGGGGTTGCGCTGCGCCGAGGTCACCGCCAGCGCACGGGCCCGGCCTTGCCTCACCTGCGGCAGGGCAGAGGAGAAGGTGTCGAACATCATCTGGATATCACCGCTGAGCAGCGCGGTCGCCACCGGTGCGGTGCTGCGGAACGGAACATGCAGCAGGTCCACGCCCGCCATCTGCCGGAACATCTCGCCGCAGATATGCGTGCTCGTCCCGTTGCCGCCCGAGCCATAGCTGAGCTGCCCGGGGCGGGCCTTCGCCAGGGCAGCCAGCTCGGCGACACTCGTGGCCGGAACGGAGGGATGGACGATCAGCATATGGGTTCCGACCGTGGTGCGTGACACCGGCGTGAAATCCGCGACCGGGTCGAAGGGCAGCCGTCCCTGGTAGAGACTGGCATGGATGGCCTGGGTGCTGAGCGTGCCGAGGAAGAGCGTGTAGCCGTCCGGTGCGCTCCGTGCGACCGCCTCGGCTCCGATGATCCCGGCCGCGCCGGTGCGGTTCTCCACGACAACAGGCTGGCCGAGCTCGACCGACAGGCGCTCGGCCAGCATCCGGGCGATCAGGTCGGTGTTGCCGCCCGCCGCGAAGGCGACGATCAGACGGATCGGCCGTGTCGGCCAGCGGGCAGGGGCCTGAGCGCGGGCTCCGGCCATCGGGACCGCCGATAGGATTGCGGCACGCCGCAGCAGCGTCCGGCGGGGCAGGTAGGGCATGGTCGTTTCCTCCGATTTTCGGGAGGATAGCGTCCACATCCTCTGGTACGCCAAGCGGCGGTGCGGCCGCCCTTAGCCGATCCCGAGCCGGGACAAGCGATGCGCGGCCTCGGCGTTCACGGCGCCGGCGGGCAGGCGACCCTCGGCCAGATCAGCCACCTGCCGCACCGTCTCCATGGCCTGGTGGTTCCGGGCCGCGGCGGTCAGCCCGCCGATATGCGAGGTCGCCACCACGTCAGGCCGGGCCGCCAGACGGGGCGAGGGCATCTGGTCTGGTGCCCGGCCCACATCCAGCCCGGCGCCACGCAGATGTCCGGCATCGAGCGCAGCCTCCAGGGCCTCCTCGTCCACCAATTCGCCACGCGACAGGTTCACGAAGACGGCGCCTGGCTTCATGGCGGCGAAGGTCGCCCCATTGAACAGGTTCACCGTTTCAGGCGTCGAGAGGGCGAGGCAGACCACGAAATCCGCGCCACCGGGGACCTCATAAAGCGTTCCAGTGCGGACACCGTTCTCGACTTCACCAACATACGGATCATGCACCCGGACCTGCATGCCCATGGTCCGCGCTATGACCGAGAGCCGGCGTGCAATTCGGCCATAGCCGACCAGGCCCAGGACGGATCCCGAGAGCTGGATGCCCTGCACCGGCATGGGCACTCTGCCAGCGTGATAGGTGGCTCCTGCCCGCGAAATGCCACGGGCGAGATCGACCATCAGGCCTATACCGAGCTCGGCAACAGAGTCGCTGAACCCCGGGGTGGCCCGTGTGACCAGCACGCCGTGCGCTGAGGCCGCGGGCAAGTCGATGGTGCTGATATCCACGGCTCCACGCAGGAAGGCGATGAGGTCGGGCGCATTGGCGAAGGTGTCGGCCGTGCCAGGGGGCGAGCGGTGGGCGATGATCAACTGGCATCCCGCAGCCGCCGCTGCCAGATCGACGCCTGCGAGAACCCGGCCGGTGGTGTTGCGCACCACCGTGGCGTGCCGAGCCAGCGCGTCGAGGCCGCTCTGGCCGTAGTAGTTGGCGAACTCGTCCTCCGTGTAGGTCAGGAAGACCTTGAGGGGATTTGCCGCGGGTCGGTCGTCTTGCATGAAGCGCTCTCCAGGCTTGGTTCTGCGCCACCCAATGGGGTAGGGGAATTCAGTCATCCTGATGGGCTCGCGACATGGCGGGCAGCAGGCGGTATGACGGATGTTAGGTGGGGCGGACCGCTGCTAAACTACCGTCCTTCAGCCCCTTCCTTTCGGTTGCCCGTCCCCTGAGCCAGACCACTGAACTGACCCGCGTCAAGGCACGCATCCGGGCGCTTGCCGAGAAGACCGTCTCGAATGGCTGCACCGAGGCCGAGGCACTCGCCGCGGCCGAGATGGTCGGCCGCCTACTTGAGCGCTACGCGCTCAGCATGGAGGAGGTCGACCTCCGGGCCGAGCCCTGTGTGCAGGTCGAGGTGCCGCTGCCCGGCCGCCAGCGCCGGCCGATCGACGGCTGCGTGCCCGCCATCGCCCGCTTCTGCGACTGCAAGGTCTGGCTGGCCCGCGACGAGGACCGGCCCCGCTACGTGTTCTTCGGCTTCGAGCCGGATGCGGCCATGGCAGTCTACCTGTTCACGGTGGTCGATCGGGGTATCCGGCAGGAGGGGCTGGACTTCCGCGCGCGGCACCCCGCCCTGCGCGGCGCCCGGCTGCGGCAGGCCTCGACCAGCTTCGCCCACGGCATGGCCAGCCGCATTGCCGAGCGGCTGGAGGCGCTGCACGCGGCCCGGGAGGCCGAGGTCGCGGCCCAGCGTCCGGCCGGCACGGCGCTGATCATCGTCAAGCATGGCGTGGTGGAGGAGGCGTTCCGCGCCGCCAAGGTCCGGCTGGTCGCCCAGCGCGGGGCCGGCATCCGCCTGGATGGCGCTTATCAGCAGGGCTATGCTGCCAGCGAGCGGGTCAACCTCCATCGTCCGGTGCATGGCACGGCGCCGGACCTGTTGGGCCGATGAGCGGCCGCGATCACCAGCGCTCGCGGGTCTATGCCTGGGAGGACAGCATTGTGGCGCCGCATGCGCCGGACCTCATCCCGTTCCGGACGGCCCAGGCCATGGTGGATGCGATCTGGGCCGAGATGGGGCTGCGCTGGCCGCCCAAGGTCGAGAGGCTGCCGCCCCAGGCCAGCGTCCGGCAGGCGGATGCCTCCAGGCTGCGGCTCCGGCTGCCCGAGGCCTTACCGTCCTGGATCCTGCTCCATGAGATCGCCCACGCGATGACCAGCACCGCCGAGGGGCAGACGGACGGGCACGGGCCGCGCTTCATGGGCCTCTACCTGCAGCTGATCGAGCGCTACCTGCGCCTGCCCGCGTCCTCGCTGTTGCCCACGCTGCGAGACGCCGGCATCGCCGTTGATCTTCTAGCCCTGCCAATGTTTCTCGATGGCCATTCACCGGATCGCTGAAATCAACTCATGCCCGTGAGGCTGGCACCCCAGCTTCCAAGCGCCGGCTTCGAAAGCTGCTGAAGAAGCCTGACCCTGGCGCGCCTTGTCACGCGGGAGGGCGATGC
>DATCMG010000146.1:0-3706 GCA_036563555.1 Roseomonas sp.
CGGGAAATGCCCGCGAACAACCTCCTGGTCATTTTCCGCGCGGGGCACCCGATACCCTCGTGATGGCGGAAGCCGCCGCCCTGCGGCCCGTCCCGCGGAGAACCGGATCGGCACCCCAGGCGTTCCCCCTCGGCCCGGCGAGGAGATGCAGCATGGCCGATCCGATCCATGCCTTCCTGCGCGGCAACGGCCTGGATGGGCAGGGCCGCCGCCTGGCCGATGTGCTGGCCTTCGACGACGATCGGATCGAAGCGGTTCACGACTTCATCCAATGGCTCTTCCCCCTGGCGGAACCGAGCCGCGCCGTGCCCGGCGCACCCGTGCTGGGGGCAGAGGAAGCCGCGGCAATCCGGGCGGACCCCCTGGCACAGGACGGGCTGCATGCCGCCCTCGCGCGCATGACGCGCTTCTATGCCGGGACGGATGACTGGCTGACCGCTTTCGACCACAACCACCTGCGGATCACCCGGATTATCGCGGCCACGCGGAACCTGCTGGGCAAGGACGCGGCGGCGGCCTTCCACGCCACCATCCTCGCCCGCCACGAGGCCGCCGGCCGTCCCATCAACCCGGACAGCCTCCGGCACTGGGAACGCGCGCTCGGCTGAGCAGGGCGGCCTTCGCCGCGTGGCGCTCCATGGGATAGGACGGGGCATGACGCGCGACGACGGAAAGATGGACGGACCAGCCGCGGGCTCGATGCTTGCACGGCTGCTCGACGGGCCCATGGCGCCGGGCCGGATCGCCTGGATCGGCCTGCGTCCCGCCCGGCGCGAGCCGATGCGGGTGGTGACTGAAGTCCTGGCCGAGCCCGGAAAGGGCCTGGAGGGCGATCGGTTCACCAGCAACCGGAACAGTGGGCGGCAGGTCACGCTGGTGTCCCAGGAGCATCTCCACGCCATCGCCGGCTATCTCTCCCGGCCGGAGATCACGCCCGGGCAATTGCGGCGGAACCTCGTGGTCACCGGGTTGAACCTCGCGGCGCTGAAGAACCGGCGATTCCGGATCGGCGGAGCGCTGCTGGCATGGTCGGGCGAGTGCCACCCCTGCTCTCGCATGGAGGAGGAGCTTGGTCCGGGCGGCTACAACGCCGTGCGCGGCCATGGCGGGATCACGGCACGCGTGCTGGAGGGCGGCATGATTCGCCTCGGCGATCCGGTGGAACGAGTGCTGGACGGCGCGGACTGAGGCAAGGCCCGGACCTACCCCACGCGAATGACGCGCGCCCCTTCCGCCGCGAAGGGTGCGCAGTCGGCGGCCGGCGCATCTGTCACCAGGGTCCACCCCGCCGGCAGCGGCGCCCAGAAGGGCTGCCCGTTGCGCCCCAGCTTTGAGGCGTCGGCCAGGACCACCACCTCCCGCGCCTGACGCATCATCATCGACTTCAGCGCCACCTGCTCCAGCGTTGCCTCGCAGACGCCGCGTCCGGGCATCACGCCATCGGCGCTCATGAACACCCGGGCAGCGGTGACATGGCGCAGCGCCTGATCGGCCAGCGGTCCCACCGTGCTCATGCTGATCGGCCGCACCGTGCCGCCCAGCACCACCAACTCCATCCCCGGCGCGCCGGCCAGGACGGGAAGCAGCGGCAGGTTCGTCGTCACGACGCGAAGCGCCCGCCCCGGCAGCAGCCGCCCCAACGCCTCCACCGTGGAGCCGCCGTCGAGGATCACCGTCTCGCCATCCCCGATCAGTGCCAGGGCAGCCTTGGCGATCGCCGCCTTGGCCCCGCGGTGCTGCGCCGTCCGCGCGCGCAGGCTCGTCTCATGAGCGGGCGCGAGGATTGCGCCCCCATAAGTGCGCGCGATGGCCCGCTTGGCCGAGAGCGCGTTGAGGTCGCGGCGGATGGTGGAGGCCGAGACGCCGAACCGGGCCGCGAGCACGTCCACATCGGCGTCGCCGCTGGCAATGGCGGCCAGGATCTCGTCGTGCCGGGTCCGCCTGCGTCGCATGAAGGGGAGCCTAGGACGGAAAGGCCGGGGCGGCGACCCCGGGGGCTTTGCCTCCCGGGATTACACTCAGGCCGCCGCCATTTCGCGCTTCGGCGCCAGATCCACCGCCTGCTTCAGCGCCTCCACCAGCGAACCCTCGTCGGCGATGCCCTTGCCGGCGATGTCGAAGGCGGTGCCGTGGTCCACCGAGGTGCGGATCACCGGCAGGCCGACCGTGATGTTCACCCCGGCTTCCAGCCCCATCACCTTCACCGGGCCGTGGCCCTGGTCGTGATACATGGCCACCACCAGGTCGAAATCGCCGCGGGCGGCGCGGAAGAACAGCGTGTCTGCGGGCAGGGGGCCATCGACCTTCCAGCCCTTCGCCTGGCAGGCCTTGATGGCGGGGATGATCTTCTCCTCCTCTTCGCCCTGGCCGAAGAGGCCGTTCTCGCCGGCATGCGGGTTGATGGCGCAGACGCCGATGCGGGGCTCGGCGATGCCGGACTTCACCAGCGTGGCGTGGCCGCGCGCGATCACGCGCTCCACCAGGCCGGGCTCGATCTTCCGGATGGCGTCCATCAGGCCGATATGGGTCGTGACGTGGATGACGCGCAGCTTCGGCGCCACCAGCATCATGGACACCTCCGGCGTGCCGGTCAGATGCGCCAGAAGCTCGGTATGGCCGGGATATTTGTGGCCGGCGGCGTGCAGCGCCTCCTTGGAAAGGGGGGCGGTGCAGATGGCGTCGGCTTCACCGGCCTCCACCAGGCGCGTCGCGCGCTCGATATAGCGGTAGGCGCCCTCGCCCGAGAGCGGGGAGAGCTGGCCGAAGGGATGGCCGGGCGGGATGATGCCGAGATCGATGCAATCCACCGTGCCGCGGGCATAGCGGGCTTCGGCGGGGGTCTGGATGGCGTTCACCTGCAGGCCGGTTTTCGTGATGGCGTCGGCCTCGCGCAGGCGGGTGGCGTCGCCCACCACCAGCGGGCGGCACATCGCATAGACATCCTCCCGCGCCAGGGCCTTCGTGATGATCTCCGGCCCGATGCCGGAGGCGTCGCCCATGGTGATGGCGACGATGGGACGCCCGCTGGTCTTGGCTTCGGTCTGGCTCATCTCGCGCTTTCCCGTGTCAGGTCGCGCAGCCTGGCGAGGCTGCGGAGAATGGTTCCGTCATTGCCGAAGGCGCCGGCCTTGGTCATCACCGGCACCTGCAGCGCCCCCTGAGTGATGCCGAGCGGGACTCCCGGCTCGACCTCCTCCAGCAGGCGGATTCCGTGGACGCCGAGATGGCTCAGCAGGGCGCAGGCGGTCTCGCCGCCCGTCGCGAAAAGGCCGCCCATGCGGCGGGCTGCGGGCGTCAGCAGTTCGGCCAGCGCCTCGGCCAGGGCGGCGCCCTTGGAGAGGTCGGCCTCGGGATCGGCGGCAATCTCGACGAGCGTGTCGCGGCCGGCGGCCAATGCGTCCGCGATGGCGGCGGAGAGTGGCGCCCAGCGGGGATCGGCGGGGCCGGCGTGCAGCAGGTCGGGCGGCACGGCAAATTCGGCGGCGCCGTCCTTGGCCACCATCCGGGCCGCGACGCGGGACGCCTCGGCGATGCTGCCGACCACCACCAGCACGCCACCGCGTAGGGGCGGCAGGGCAGGGGCCACCGGGGCTTCGCCCGGCAGGGCCGTGGCCAGGGCAGCGGCGATTCCGCCCGAGCCGACCCAGAACACCCGCCCGGCGAAGGGCAGGCTGGCGCGGGCGAGGGTGTCGAGGTCGCCGGGCTC
>DATCMG010000721.1:0-3486 GCA_036563555.1 Roseomonas sp.
CGCCCAGTTCCCGGACGTGGCGCGGATGCTGACTTGGCTGAACGGCACGCCGACTGACCGTCATTTCGGCGCCCCGGTCCCGCCCCACCGGCCGCTCCAGCCTGCCGCTGCTCCCCGCCTGACACCCGAGCGCACGTTGGCGGCCGTGCAGACTGGCTGAGCCCAAGGTGTTAAGGGCGGCTACAAGTGTACCGGGTCGCGCCTTTGGTGGCCGGGGAGGGCCAGGGCTGATGGCCTCCTCGTGTTCCTTCTCCCGCTTCACTGCTCAACCGCGCTACGCAGTGGCGCTCTACCGGGTCTCCACCGTCGAGCACGGGCACTCGGGCCTGGGGCTGGAGGCGCAGCAGGCCAGCGTCCAGGCCTTCGTGGCGAGCCAGGGCTGGATCCCAGTCGTCGAGCACCAGGACAACGCCTCCGGCAAGGACGACCGCCGGCCAGGGTTCCAGGCGGCCCTGACCCGTGTCGGCAGCTCGGGGCAGTGCTGATGGCGGCTCGCCTCGATCGCATCACCCGACGCGCCCATACGCTCTCGCAGCTCCTGGAGGAGGGGATCTCGATCCGGGCCGCCGACATGCCGGGCGCGGACGACCTGATGATGCGCGTCTATGCGGCCATGGCGCAGAAAGAGCGGGAGCTGATCTCGGAGCGTACCCGGGCGGCGCTGGCGGCAGCAAAGGCGCGTGGGGCGGTGCTGGGCGGCAACCGGGGCTGGCAGCCACCCAAGCCACCCTGTGCGGCAGCAGCTACTACCTCCCGGGTCGAGCAGGCCACCCGCACAGCGCATCGGCTGGCCGTGGAGGTGGAAGCGCTCCGAGCGGAAGGCATTACTACACATCAAGGACTGGCACGGGCGCTGAACGAGAGGGGCGTAGCGACGCCGAGAGGGGGCGGGATCTGGACCCATACGACGGTGGCACGGCTTCTTGAGCGCCTCAACTCCGAGGTGCCGTCCGGGTGAGATGCCACTCGCACCCGGTCGTTTTGGAACGAGGCGGCTGAAGGCCGGAGCTGGCCGGGAGCGGTCCGGCAGCCTTCGGGCACGTCGAGGGTGGAAGCAGCCGCCGTTGTTGCCCGGCCAGTCGGCTGCTTACGACCCATTCCGGTCACGGATGCCGAATGGCGAACTTTCCGAAAGCGAACATTGCCAGCGAACCGCCCCCAAACCGCGGCTACACGCCGAACCGTCTATACCACTCGTCGACAAGCACCAGTGTGCCCTGAGATGATCGGATCATATGACCGGTGGCCCCGGTGCATTGCCTTAGGCCCGACCTCTCCCGGTGCATGACCACTGGATGCGGACTGCCGCGATTGGCGCAGCGTCGGCCTTCGGGGAGAGCTTGCCGTCATCATTCTAACCGTTCGGCAAGACATGCATCCTGTAGAGATTTTCGAGCTGATCATCGGCATGTTCCTAGCGGTGCTGGTGCTACAATACGCAGCCCTTCGCTTGCGGCTTCCGCCGGCAGTTGCGCTTCTGATGGGCGTCGGCGCACTGGCGTTCATTCCGGGCCTGCCGACCGTTGAACTCGATCCGGAATTGATGCTGGTCATCTTTCTGCCGCCGCTCTTGATGGACGGCGCCTGGTTCACGGCACTCGCGTCCTTCCGTCGCCATCGGCGGCATCACCTTCCTCGCGGTCGGCGCGGTGCTGTTCACGGCGGCCGTCGTCGCGATCGTCGCTAAGTTGATCCTGCCAGACCTGCCTTGGGCGGCCTGCTGGAGCATGATCTTGACCTCCAGGAGCTCGTAGCGATCGCCGCCAAGGGCTGACCTGCGTTCCCTCAATCCGATAACCGGGGTAGCTGGCATTACCCTCTCCAATACGGACGCCTGAGGGGGTCGTCCTGCCCCCAACCCGTCCCTGCGGTCTGGCGGCTGCTGGACGCCGTCCGCTTTTGGGCAACGCCGAAACCCGACGGAACGGCCGAGATGGGCAGAGCCTGTGTGAAAACGCGACTGTCTCCGGCGTCGGTGGACGACTAATGGCCGCCCCGTGTCGCTCTACCACCCAGCCCCGCTACGCTGTGGTGCTGTACCGCGTCTCCACGGCTGAGCAGGGACACAGCGGTCTCAAACTTGAGGTGCAGCAGGCCAGCGTTCGCGCCTTCGTCGCGAGCCAGGGCTGGACGCTGGTCGCCGAGCACCAGGACACCACTTCGGGCAAAGACGACCGCAGGCCAGGCTTCCAGGCCGCCCTGACCCGCTGCCGCCAGCGCGGGGCGGTGCTGGTCGCGGCTCGCCTCGACCGCATCACCCGGCGGGCGCACACGCTCTCGCAGCTGCTGGAGGACGGTATCTCAATCCGGGCGGCCGACATGCCGGGCGCGGATGGCCTGATGATGCGGGTCTACGCAGCCATGGCGCAGAAGGAGCGGGAGCTGATTTCAGAACGCACAGGGGCGGCGCTGGCCGTGGCGCGGGCCAGAGGGGCGGTGCTGGGCGGAGACCGGGGCTGGAGGCCGCCATCGCCGCCCTGTGCGGCCTCTGCTGCCCTATCACGGACAGAACAGGCAACCCGAACAGCGCACCGGCTCGCGCTGGAGGTGGAAGCGCTCCGTGCCGAGGGCATCACCACGCACCAGGGGCTCGCGCGGGCGCTGACTGCAAAGGGAGTGCCCACCCCAGGCGGACGCTGAAACTGGACCCATACAACGGTGGCACGGGTCCTTGAGCGCCTTGGCTCCGAGCTGACGTTCCGGTGAGATGCCACCCGCACCCGGTCGTTTTGGAACGAGGCGGCCGAAGGTCGGAGCTGACCAGAAGCGGAATGGCAGCTTTGGACACAGAGTACGCCAAACCAGACGCTGACGGCGGTAGGTGCCAGTGAGCCTGAGCGCGGCTGACAGGCTCGCGACGTTGGCACGGAAATGGTTGGTGGTTAGGTTTGCTGCCTGAATCCATGCGTCTCCACCTTCACGTGCAGGACCTCCAATGCTCTCACGTCGCGTGCTCCTCGGCTCCGCCACTACCGCCCTTGCTGGCACCGTACAGGCTCAGCCGGCCTATCCCGACCGCCCGATCCGGCTGATCTGTCCCTATCCCGCAGGCGGCGCGACGGATGTGCTGACCCGGATCCTGGCGGACGGGCTGCGCGAGCGGCTGGGCCAGCCGGTGGTGGTGGAGAACCGCTCCGGCGCGGGCGGCAATATTGGTGTGGACGTGGTCGCGAAATCCGCGCCGGACGGCTACGTGCTGGGCACCGCACCCGTGGGCAACTTCATCATCAATCCCTTCCTCTACCGTTCCATGCCCTATGATCCCGTGCGCGACCTCACGCCGGTGTCGCTGGCCTTCGAGGTGCCGAATGTCGCGGTGGTGTCGGAGAAGTTCGTCCCCGCTCGCAGCATGAAGGACTTCCTGGCCTGGGCGAAGGCAAAGCCGGGCGGGGTGGTCTATGGCACCTCGGGCGTCGGCACCTCGGCGCATCTCTGCTCGGAGCTGCTGTTCAGGCGCGCGGGAGTGGCATGCACCCACGTGCCCTT
>DATCMG010000733.1:0-2005 GCA_036563555.1 Roseomonas sp.
GCCGCGGCGGCGCCGATCAGCGCCTGCCCCTCGGCGGGCTGGGCCCGCTCCTCCTCCTGCCAGCGGATGGCGACACGGCGCCAGGCCGCCACCGTATCCGCCGGGGTCAGCGGCGGCATGACGAGCGCGGCCTGCATCTGCAGCCCTGCCGCGGCAGCCAGGATCCCGCGCGCGGCGGGCGAATTGCCGGGCAAGGGAGGAATTTCCGATACCTCACCCTCGGCAGGCGAGCCGAGCCGGTACCACGGTACGGCGCCGAGTGCCTGGGCGCGCCCCACCGGGTCCGCCCCGGTCACGATCAGCGCATCCGACTCACCCGCCAGGAAGGCGGCCTCCGACAGCCCCGCCAGCGGGCGTGCAGGGATACCGAGCAGGTCGAGCGCGGCCAGCGCAGCGGCCTCCGGCGCATCGGGCGCAGGCAGGGCCACGCGCAGCGGCGCACCGCCACGAAAGGGCAGGGGACCACGTCCGGCCAGGACCGCGCCTTGCCAGGTGAGCAGCAGGGGCAGCCAGGCGCCCGGCTCGAAGCGCGCCCGGGTCGATCCGGTCAGCCGTGCATGGCAGGTCCAGCCGGGCAGGACGAGGAAGCGCGCCCCCCGCGCACCCTCCAGCGTCGCGAAACGGTTGGCCGCCGTTACCCCGTCCGGCCCGCCGAGATAGGAAAGGCGGAGCGCTCCCGGCCGCTGCAGCCCCTGCGTAAGGGCTGCCGAGGCGCGCGTGGCCCAGCGCGCGAAACCGCCATCCTCCGGTCCGGGCACCAGAATGGTTCCGCTTTCCTGCACCTGCGCCCGCGCCATACCGGGAAGGAGGGCAGGCACCGCCAGGGACAGAAGCGCCAGCCCGGCACCGCGCCGCGTCAGGGCGGGCGGGCCGGCGAGGTGCGGCGGGCCCGGCGGCAGGGGGGCGATCATGGCAGCGGACGCTGCCGGGCGGGTAGGGCGGGAATGTGGCAATCCCGCCTCCTTCAGTCGTCGTAGGACACGAGCGCGTCGAAGGCGGTGTCCCCAAGGCGGGCGCGGCCATTGAGGAAGGTCAGCTCGATCAGCGCCGCCGCGCCCGGCACCTCGGCCCCGGCCTGACGCAGAAGGGCGATGCAGGCCGCCAGCGTGCCGCCGGTGGCCAGCAGGTCGTCCAGCACCACCACGCGGTCGCCCGGCTTCACCGCATCGGCCTGCATTTCGATCCGGTCCGTGCCGTATTCCAGCGCGTAGTTCAGGCCAATGATGGCGCCGGGCAGCTTGCCGCGCTTGCGCAGCATCACGAAGCCCAGCCCCAGTTCCAGCGCGAGCGGCGCGGCGACGAGAAAGCCCCGGCTCTCGATTCCGGCCAGCATGGTGGGGCGGTGGGGGCGCACGATGTCGGCCAGGCGGCGCATCGCTTCCTTCCAGGCCGGGCCGTGCCGCAGCAGGGTCGAGATATCGTAGAAGAGGATGCCCGGCTTCGGGAAATCCGGGATGCCGCGGATGTGGTTTTTCAGGTCGAGGCCCGATGCGTCGGCGGGGCTTTCGGTCATCGCGCGGGGGTCCGTCTCGGGGTTGGCGCTCGCCTCATAGGCCGGGCCGGGGCGGCGGGGCAAACCGGCGGCGCCGGACGGTGGCGGAAAGGGGCTTTGCGTGGTCCCGGAAATCCGGCACCAGCCGGCATATGTCGCGCATTCCCGTGGCCGTCATCGCCGGAATCCTGGGCTTACTGCTCTATATCGGGGCGGTGGTGGCGCTGGCCGATTTCGTGCTGCCCCGGCACTGGACCTTGCATGTCCTCTATTTCACGGTGGTGGGCATCGCTTGGGTATGGCCGATCAGCCGGCTGATGTACTGGGCGGCGCGGAAATAGCCCCGCGCCGCCAGTCCGGATAAAGCGCTGCCTTCAGAAATTGCGGCTGAGGAAGACCATGCCGCGCGCTTCGCAGATCTTCTGTGCGCCGAAGCACTCGCTGCGGGACAGGCTGGTATCGAAGTAGCCGGCCGTCAGCACGAAATCCGAGAATTTGTAGGACAGGGTGACG
>DATCMG010000735.1:0-3283 GCA_036563555.1 Roseomonas sp.
GGGAAAGAATTCCCCCAGACCCCCATCTTTTTCTTCGAGTTCTGGGGCGCGTCATTCTCACTGGTGCGCCAGCAAACACCCCAAGAATAGAAGGGGGTCCGGGGGGATACCTCCCCCCGGCCTTTCAGGAACGCTCGGCAGAGAGAACCTGATCCAGCGCCTCAAGGAACAGATCCGCCTGTTCCCGCGTCAGGCACAGCGGCGGCCGGATCTTGAGGATGTTGGCCCCGGGCCCGGAGGCGCTGATGAGCACGCGGCGCTCGCGCAGCGCATTCACGATGCGCGCGGTCTCGGCCGTGGCGGGCTCGCGCGTCCCGCGGTCGCGCACCAGCTCGGCGCCGATGGAAAGGCCCGCGCCCCGCACGTCGCCAATCATCGCGTGCCGGTCACCCAGCGAGGCCAGTCCGGAGAGAAGATGCGCGCCAACGGTCCCGGCATTCGCGGGCAGGCCTTCGTCGCGCAGCACCTGCAACACCGCGAGCCCGGCGGCGGCCGAGACGGGATTGCCGCCGAATGTATTGAAGTAGCGCACGCTGCCCCCGAAGCGCTCCAGCAGCTCCTGGCGGATCGCGAGCCCGGCCACCGGATGCCCGTTCCCCATGGGCTTGCCCATGGTGACGATATCCGGCTCCACGCCGTGGCGCTCGAAGCCCCACATGCGCCCGGTGCGGCCGAAGCCTGGCTGCACCTCGTCGGCGATGAACAGCGCCCCGGCCGCGCGCGCCGCCTCGGCCGCCTGCGCCAGGAAGCCGGCCGGATCGGGGAAGACGCCGTCGGAGGTGAACATCGTGTCCACCAGCAGCGCACAGGGCCGGATGCCGTGGCGGCGAAGATCGGCGAAGGCCCGCGCGATGCCGGCTGCGAAGCGCGCCGGCATCTCCGCCCCGCCGCGATAGGCATCCGGCGGCGGCACCGTCGCAACATGCCGCCCCAGCGGCACACCCTCACCCAGGGATGGCGACAATTCCGCAAGGGATGCGGTGACACCGTGATAGGCGAGCGAGGTGACGACGATCCCCTCGCCGCCCGTATGCGCGCGGGCGATGCGCAGCGCGAGGTCATTCGCCTCCGACCCCGTGCAGGTGAACATCACATGGCCGAGCGAGGCGGGAAAGGTCGCGAGCAGCGCCTCGGCATAGTCCAGCACCGTCTCATGCAGGTAGCGCGTGTGGGTGTTGATCTGCGCGGCCTGCCGCGCGATCGCCTCCACCACGCGCGGATGCGCGTGGCCGAGCGAGGCGACATTGTTGTAGCAGTCGAGATAGCGGTTCCCGTCGCCATCGAAGAGCCACGCACCCTCCCCGCGCACGAGATGCACGGGATGTTCGTAGAACAGCCGGTAGGCCGGGCCGAGCAGCCGCTGGCGGCGCTCCACCATTGACTGCTCATGCGGCGAAAGGCCCGCTGCGTTGCGCGGATCGAAGGCATTGATCATCGCCATGCCCTTGGGGGCGCTGTCAGGCATCGCGTTCATCCTTCGACGGAAAGGGGGGCGAGGCGCGCCAGGCATTCCAGCCCGGCGCGCGCACCGGGCATGTTGCGCAGGATATAGGGCGCATTCTCCGGTTGGCGGCGCGCGCGCCAATGGGTGATGAGCACCGTCATCGCCATGCGGGTCGCGATCAGCACCGGCAGCAGCGCCGCCTGTTCCTCCGGCAACGGCAGCACCGTGCGGTAACCCGCCAGGAAGGCAGCGGGACCGGCCAGCGGCGCATCGCCCGGGCGCAGCAGATAGGCGCAGGCCGTCGCCACCTCCTGCAGCCGCGGGGCACGGACCATGTCGCCGAAATCGATGATCCCCGTCAGCCGCGCGGGATCGGCCGCATCCACCAGCACGTTGTGCGGATTCAGGTCGTTGTGGATCACCTGCATCGGCAGCGCGCCCAGCACGCCCGCCGCCTCTGCCTCGAAGCGATCCAGCGCGACGGCGGCAAGGGCTCGCAGGTCAGGATCCGCCACATCGTCCAGGAAGGCGCGCAATGCGGGCGCCTCGCGGATATCCCAGAGCAGGCGGCGCGTGTCGGCTGGATGCGCGAAGCCCTCCAGCGCGCGATTCAGCCGAGCGGTCAAAATGCCGAGATCACCGGCCGAAGCAACAGCCTCCGTCATCGGCCGGCCGGGAAGGTAGGTGAGGACGCGCAGCAGGCAGGGGCGTCCATCCTCGGCCAGATGAGGAATGGCCATGGCGCCGTCCCGCGCGCCGATCATCCGCGGCACGGGCAGATCGGGATCGGCGGCCTCGAGATGCAGCAGCGCCTCGGTCTGGAAGCCGGTGATGGCCGGATTCTC
The DNA here is from genome assembly GCA_036563555.1 of Roseomonas sp. Lineage (GTDB taxonomy): Bacteria > Pseudomonadota > Alphaproteobacteria > Acetobacterales > Acetobacteraceae > Roseomonas. The sequence goes on from DATCMG010000735.1 coordinate 2,290, forward strand.
ATCGGGATGGGCGAGCTTCACCAGCAAGGGCTCCCCATCCGCGCGGTCCAGGCGGAAGTTGCGGTCGCGCTCCCCGCCCAGGGGGCGCAGCGCACCCTCCAGCCCCCAATGCACCACCAGGGCCCGGCCCAGGGGTCCGGGATCGATCACCGGCGGCGCAGCCAGGATCAGCGGGTCCAGCAGCGGGTCGGGGCGGGTCGGCACGGTTCGGATCAGCCCCCGGCTGTGAAGGATGCAAGCCGGTCTAGCGGATGCCGCACGGGGCGCGCGAGGGGCCTTGGGCCTCTTTTCGCCACTTGGCCTTGATCGGGTTGTTTACTGGCGCGCGGCTGAAATTGGCGCACTGCTTCTTGAGGAGGGGCAGTGCGTGGTCGACGGGCCGGTGGTTCTGGGCTAGTGGCCCCTGCCCGCGGGCGGATCGATCCGGCAATGGGCGCCGGCTTCCGCCAGGGGCCGGACAGCAACAGGGCCACCCGCCCGACCCCGCCGCTTCGCGTGAGCGGCCACGCCCGGAGCCGAAAGATGTTCCTGAATCTCTTCCGCTTCCTCATGCCACGGGACGACACCTTCGTGTCCGCCTTCTCCGCCCAGGCATCCAAGACGGTCGAGGCAGCCCAGGTCTTCCGCGCCATGCTGGCCGACCCCGCCAACGCCCCCTCCCATCATTCGCAGCTCAGCCGGATCGAGCGCGAGGCGGATGACATCAACCGCGCCACCATCCGCTCCATCCACCGCGTCTTCATCACGCCCTTCGACCGCTCGGACATCCTCGCCCTCACCGATGCGCTCGACGACGTGATCGACCGCATGAAGGATGCCGGCCGCCGGATGCTCCTCTACAAGGTGCCGATCACGCCGCAGATGCTGACCATGGCCGACTGCATCGTCCGGGCCTGCGAAAGCCTGCGCGAGGGCATGCCGCTCCTCGGCGACATCGCGCGCAACGCCCGGGGCATCGCCGCGATGTGCGAGGCCGTGGACACCATCGAGAGCG
>DATCMG010000740.1:0-3394 GCA_036563555.1 Roseomonas sp.
GGTCACCCGGGTCGAGCGGCAGGCGGGGGGCGTTGCCCTCCTCCTGGGGGACGGAACCGGGGTGGAAGGGTCGCATCTCCTCCTCGCCCTCGGGCGGGCACCGCGCCTGGCGGGGCTGGACCTGGTCACGGCCGGCCTGACCGGCCCCGCCCTGACATTGGACGGGTCGCTGCGCGTCGAGGGGAACCGACGGATCTGGGCTGCGGGGGGTGCGGTCGGACGTTCGGGCGCGGCCGATCTCGGCGTTCTGGCCCGCACCATGCTTTTCCGCGTGCCCGGAACACCGGATGCACCGGCCCCGCTCCGCGCCATCCGCACCGAGCCCGCCCTGGTGGAGATCGGCGCCCCGGCCGGCGGAGAAGGGACGGAAACCCTCCGCTGGCCGCTGGCCGACACCGCACGCGCCGCCGCCGAAGGCATTGGGGAGGGGCTGGTGACGCTTTCCGTGGACCGGCATGGCCGCCTCGCCGGGGCCGGGCTCCTGGCGCAGGGCGGGTTGGAAATGGCGGGAATGCTCTCCCTCTCGATCGGTCGTCCGGTTGCCGAGCTGGCTGCCGCCGCGCTGCCCCATCCCACACTGTCCGCCGCGATCGCCCGCGCGGCGCTGGAGCACCGGGCGCCTTCCCTGGCCAACCCCACGATCCGTTGGCTGGCGGGGATTGCGAAGCGCCTGCCCTAGGCGTTTCCTGCGCCGCGAACATACCCGGAGCTTGCGCATGAGCAGATCCCTGGAGGGCCGGACCGCCCTCGTCACCGGCTCCACCAGCGGCATTGGGCTCGGTATCGCCCTGGCCTTCGCCCGTGAAGGCGCACGGGTCATGCTGAACGGCTTCGGGCCGCCGGAGCAGATCGCCGCGGCCCGGGCCGAGATCGCCGCCCTCCAGGGCGGCGAGACGCCCTATTCCGCCGCCGACCTCTCGAAGCCCCAGGCCGTTCGGCAGATGTGCGCCGATGCCACGGCCGCGCTCGGGCAGGTGGACATCCTGGTGAACAATGCCGGGATCCAGTTCGTCAGCCCGGTCGAGGAGTTCCCGGAGGAGAAGTGGGACGCGATCCTCGCGATCAATCTCTCCTCCAATTTCCACGCGATCAGGGCGCTGCTGCCGGGGATGCGCGCGCGGAGCTGGGGGCGGATCGTCAACATCGCCTCGGCCCACGGCCTCGTCGCCTCGCCCTTCAAATCGGCCTATGTCGCGGCCAAGCACGGGGTGGTGGGACTGACCAAGACGGTTGCCATCGAGGTCGCCCGCACCCCCATCACCTGCAACGCCATCTGCCCGGGCTTCGTCCGCACCCCGCTGGCCGAGGCGCAGGTCGCACCCCTGGCGAAGAAACACGGCGTGTCCGAGGAGGTGGCCCTGACGGACCACTTGCTGGAGAAGGTGCCGAGCAAGCGCTGGGTCGAGGTGGAGGAGGTCGCCGCGATGGCGGTCTATCTCTGCGCCCCGAACAGCGGGGCCGTGAACGGTGCCGCCTTCTCCATCGATGGTGGCTGGACCGCCTCTTGAGCCACGAGGTGCCGGGCGGCGGCACGGAGGGCGTCCCCCCGATCGAGGGCACGCCCGCCGCCCCCGCCATCACGGGCAAGGCGGGGCCGCACCGCATCAACCTCGCCCTGCAGGGCGGCGGCACGCATGGGGCCTTCACCTGGGGCGTGCTGCTGCGTCTCCTGGAGGAGGAGTCGATCGAGGTCGCCGCCATCTCCGGCACCTCGGCGGGGGCCATCAACGGCGCGGCCTTCACCCAAGGCATCGCGGAGGGCGGCCGCGCCGGCGCCACGGCGCTGCTGGACCGGCTCTGGACCGCGATCGGGGCGCGCTATGCCTTCAGCCCGCTACAGAACAGCCCACTGGAGGAGTTCATCTGGGGGCCGGATCTCAGCCACGGCTTCGCCTGGCAGGCCTTCGACGCGTTCACGCGGCTCTTCTCGCCCTATCAGCTCAACCCCTTCCCGATCGAGATGAACCCGCTGCGCCGCGTGCTGGAGGATGTGCTGGACCTCGGCATCCTCTGCAGCCACCTGGAAGCGCCGAGTCTCTTCGTGACGGCCACGAATGTCCGCACCGGCAAGCCGCGGGTCTTCACGCGCCATGAGCTTACCCGGGAGAGCCTCCTCGCTTCCGCCTGCCTGCCGAGCCTCTTCCGCGCGGTGGAGATCGACGGGGAGGCCTATTGGGATGGGGGCTTCATGGGCAATCCAGCCCTCTGGCCGCTTTACGAGCACGGGGGCAAGCCGCCCGATATCGTGCTGGTGGGGATCAATCCCCTCTCCCGCCCCGACATCCCGCAAAGCGTGCAGGACATCAACACGCGGGTGAACGAGATCGGCTTCAACGCCTCCCTCATGTATGAAATGCGGGCGATCGAGTTCGTCCAGCGCCTGGTGGATCAGGGCGTGCTGAAGCCGCCCCGCTACCAGCGCCTCTTTATCCATCTGATCGAGGATGAGGAGCGCATGCGGCAGCTCGGGATGTCCAGCAAGTACAATGGGAACTGGGACTTCCTTCGCGGCTTGCGCGATGATGGCCGCTCGGCGGCGGATGCCTGGCTTGCAGAGAACCGTGATGCTCTGGGAAAGCGCGACAGCACCGACCTCCGCGCCCGATTCCTTTGATGTGGAACCGCAACTTCAGGTAGAAGACGCACTATGCGTCTCTACCTTTTCCTGGACCGGCTTCGTCTTCCCTGCGGCTATACAGGAAAGTTCTTCCTGATCGCCTCGGCGGCGGCGAATCTTCCCTTGGCGGCAGCGCTGTTCCTGATCCTGCGGGAGCGGCCGGTGGACTGGGCCCTGCTCGGTGTGCTGCTGGCCGCGACCCTGGCCGGGACCGTCCTGGCCCTCCTCGGCACGCATGCGCTCCTCGCTCCCGTCCGGCAGAGCGCCGGCGCCCTGCGCGCCTATGCGGATCATGAGACCCTGCCCGCCCTGCCCCTCGGGTACCGGGACCTGGCGGGGGGCCTGATGACAGTCACCCAGGAAACCCTGGCGAAGCTCGACACGGCCCTAGCCGCCGCGCGTGGTGCCCGGCAGGAGGCGCTCGAATCGCTCCAGCGGAGGGAGCGCGCGCTTGCGGAGGTCACGCATGAGCTGCGCACGCCCCTGAACGCCGTGCTTGGCTTCGCGGAGTTGCTGCAGATGCAGCCCCACGGGCCGATCGGGCACCAGCGCTATGCCGAGTTCGCCAACGACATCGCCGAGGGCGGGCAGCACATGCTGGCCCTCATCGAGGATGTGCAGCGCTTCGCCGCCCTGCGCGAGGGCAAGCAAGGAATCGAGCGCCAGGAAGTGGAGGTGGTCGCCCTCGCGCAGCGCGCCGCCCGCCTGCTGCGGACGGAGGCTGCGAAGCGCGGCATTGCCATTTCGGTCGATGTGCCCCCGGGCCTTACCGTCCTG
>DATCMG010000746.1:0-2136 GCA_036563555.1 Roseomonas sp.
GCTGTTGCCGACCCATCCTCCCGTGCTGGCCGCCGGGCCGCCCTGCGTCAAGCGCGGCACCTGCCATCTTGCGCTGCAGCACGCCTTGCCCCATCTTCTCACCCGTGCCCGGCCCCATGCCGCGGCCACGCTCCGGCCGCGTGAGACGGCCGCCCCGCGCAATGAGGCGCGCGGCCCTGACCGGGGCGTCAGACCTTCCGATACCCTTGGATGCGACCGGACACGCGGGGCGCCTCCACCCGCCTTGGTGGCCCCGGATGGGCTGCCCCGATTGGAATCCATGACACAGTTCAACGAGCTCGGCCTCGCCGCGCCCCTTCTGCGCGCGCTTGAGGAAGAGGGCTACACCACCCCCACGCCGATTCAGGCCCAGGCCATCCCGGCCGCCATCCAGGGCCGCGACGTGCTGGGAATCGCCCAGACCGGCACCGGCAAGACGGCCGCCTTCGCGCTGCCCCTGCTGCACCGCCTGGCCGAAGACCCGCGCCGCGCGGCGCCGTTCACCTGCCGCGCGCTCATCCTCTCCCCGACCCGCGAGCTGGCCTCGCAGATCCATGAGAGCGTTCGCGCCTATGGCCGCCACATCCGCCCCAGCACCGCGCTGGTCTTCGGCGGCGTGCCGGAGAACCCACAGAAGCGTGCCATGGCCAAGGGTGTCGACATCCTGATCGCCACCCCGGGCCGGCTGATGGACCTGCTGAACCAGCGCGCCATGCGCCTGGATGGCATTGAGGCCTTCATCCTCGATGAGGCCGACCAGATGCTGGACCGCGGCTTCTGGCCGTCCATCCGCAAGCTGGCCTCCATGCTCCCGCGCCCGCGCCACACGATGTTCTTCTCGGCCACCATGCCGGACGACATCGCGAAGCTGGCGAGGGAGCTGCTGCCCGACCCGGTGCGCGTGGAGGTCACCCCCGTGGCCACCACGGCGGAGCGCGTGAACCAGCGCGTCATCCACACCCGGGCCGATGGCAAGCGCGCCATCCTGGCCGATCTGCTCAAGGCCGAGGGCGTGGGCCGCGCGCTGGTGTTCAGCCGCACCAAGCACGGTGCCGACCGCATCGTGAAGCAGTTGGAGCAGGACGGCCTGGCCGCCGGCGCCATCCACGGCAACAAGAGCCAGGGCCAGCGCGAGCGGGCGCTGGATGCCTTCAAGCGCGGCACGGCGCCGATCCTGGTCGCGACCGACATCGCGGCCCGCGGCATCGACGTGGATGGCGTGACGCATGTCATCCAGTACGACCTGCCGGAGGTGCCGGAGACCTATGTGCACCGCATCGGCCGCACGGCCCGTGCCGGCGCCTCGGGCGAGGCGGTGGCGCTGGTGGCTCCCGATGAGGTTGCGCTGCTCCGCGCCGTGGAGAAGCTGACGCGTCAGCAGGTTCCGGCCGAGGGCGACATCCCCACCGGCCCGGTGCCGCGTGCGCCGAACCGCCAGCAGAACCGTGGCCCGCGCCGCGATGGCGGCCAGGGCCGTGGTGGCCCGCAGCGCGAGGGGCAGCGCCACGCCCAGGGCCGCCCAGGTGGCCAGGGCCAGCCGGGGCGTCCCGGTGGGCATGGGCAGCGCCGGCCGGAAGCGGCCGGGGGCGAGCGCAAGGACCGCAGCTGGCGGGAAGGCGACTTCCGCGACAACCGGCGGTGAAATGACGAAGGGGCGCCCCGCGGGGCGCCCCTTCTGTATGTTCAGCCTGGTGGCCGTGAAAACCGTCGGCAACCTGCATGACAGGATGGCCGCACGACCGACAGGTTGACAGTACCGGGTTAGCTCAGGGCGGCGTTCAACGCGCCCTCCGCCTGTGTCAGGGCGTGCAGCACACGGTTCCGGGCGCGGACTGCGCTGACCCTGGCGAAGCGCGCAGCGTCGGAACCGGCCTCTGCCTCGGCAAGCCGGCGCAGCGGAACGAGAACGGGCCAGGATGGATTCGGCAGGGCCGGGTCATGCACGAAGCGGTCGCCATGGGTGTAATCCAGTGGAACCAGCGCGCGTGAGACCTGCATCAGCACCGTATCAAGCCGTGCCGCCTGCGCTCCATCGACCGCAGCCTGCGACCCAAGTCGTGCCGACTTGTTACGCACCCGCGTGGCAGCCTCGATAATCTCCGCCAGGGGAACATCGTCCCCGATGCGGTCCTGCAG
>DATCMG010000747.1:0-1574 GCA_036563555.1 Roseomonas sp.
AGATGAGCTGGTTGGCGCCTAGCTTGTCGCGGCTCGCCGAGGCCACGTTCAGGATTTTACCCCGCAACGGCAGCACGGCTTGCGTGGCGCGGTCGCGGGCCTGCTTGGCGGAGCCGCCGGCGGAGTCACCCTCGACGAGGAAGAGCTCGGTGCTCTCGGCGTTCTCGCTGGAGCAATCGGCCAGCTTGCCGGGCAGGCGGAGCTTGCGCGTCGCGGTCTTGCGCGGCGTGTCCTTCAGCTCGCGGCGGCGGATGCGCTCCTCGGCGCGCTCGATGGCCCAGGAGAGGAGGTTGTCGGCGTTGCGCGTGTCGCCGGTCAGCCAGTGGTCGAAATGATCGCGCAGCGCACCTTCGACGAGGCGCGCGGCCTCGGGGGAGGTAAGCTTGTCCTTGGTCTGGCCCTGGAACTGCGGATCGCGCACGAAGACGGAGACCATGCCCGCCAGGCCGCCGAACAGATCCTCGGCCGTGACGTTGGCGGCGCGCTTCTCCTTCCGCAGATCGCCATAGGCGCGCAGGCCCTTCACCAGGGCGTTGCGGAAGCCGGCCTCATGCGTGCCGCCCTGGGGGGTGGGAATGGTGTTGGCATAGGTGGAGAGGAAGCCCTCGCCCTGCTCCAGCCAGGTCGCGGCCCATTCGGCGCGGCCGGCCCCGCCGGGGAAGGTGGACTCGCCGGCCCAGGGGGCGGGGACGACGGCGGTCTTTCCCTCGATCGCGGCGGCCAGGTAGTCGGAGAGGCCGCCGGGGAAGTGCAGCGTGGCCTGGGCGGGGGTGTCGTCCTTGATCAGGCGCGGGTCGCAGGACCAGCGGATCTCGACGCCTTTGTAGAGATAGGCCTTGGACCGGCAGAACCGGTACAGGCGCTGCGCCAGGAACTGCAGCTTGCCGAAGATGTCGGGGTCCGGCCGGAAGCGGATGGTGGTGCCCCGGCGGTTATGGACGGGGCCGGCGTTCTTGAGCTTGCCCAGCGGCTTTCCGCGCGAATAGGCCTGGGTGAACAGGGTTCGGTCGCGGGCGACCTCCACCTCCATGCGCTCGGAAAGGGCGTTCACCACGGAGGAGCCGACGCCATGCAACCCGCCCGAGGTGTCATAGGCCTTGCCGCTGAACTTGCCGCCGGAATGGAGAGTGGTGAGGATCACCTCCAGCGCCGAGAGCTTCGGGAATTTCGGATGCGGGTCCACGGGGATGCCGCGGCCATTGTCACGCACGGTGAGCCAGTTCTCGGGCTCCAGCGTGACCTCGATACGGTCGGCATGGCCGGCCACCGCCTCGTCCATCGCGTTGTCGATGACTTCCGAGGCGAGGTGGTGGAGCGCGTTCTCGTCCGTGCCGCCGATATACATGCCGGGGCGCCGGCGGACGGGCTCCAGGCCCTCCAGCACCTCGATGTCGGCCGCGGAATAGGATTGCTGGGCCGGGCCCTTGGGGGGGCGGCCGCCGAAGAGATCGTTCATGTCTTGTTCTGGGTCCCCGGCCCAAATTAGCCATCCGGGGCCCCAGATGCAACCACCGCCGGTACCTGGGGCGCCGGCGGCGGCCGGTTCACCTCCGGGCCGTGGCCCGGATGCCGAT
>DATCMG010000761.1:0-3252 GCA_036563555.1 Roseomonas sp.
TCGGTACTCTGGGACATCCCCAAGGGGGTGGCTGATCCGGGGGAGGTTTTCGCGGAGGCCGCTGCGCGCGAATTGCGGGAAGAAACCGGCCTTCGCGTTGCCTCCACGGAGCTGATCGATCTCGGCGTGCATGCCTATCTCCGGGGTAAGAACCTCGCGGTCTTTGCCTGGCAGCCCGCTGCGATGCCTGATCCGGCCGAACTCCGCTGCACCTCCTTCATGCGGCTTCCCGGCGGCGGGGTGATTCCTGAATTCGACCGCTTTGCTGTCCTTCCCTGGGAAGAGGCGCTGGCACGGGTCGGAAAGAACCTGGCACGCGTCCTGCGGCAACTCCGGGTTGGGCAGGGCTGGCCCTTCCCGCCGCAGGCGAGATGAAAGACGGGCTCAGGAGGGAGCCCGGCGAGGATGGGCGTACTCCGGACGGATGACCCTGACCGCCGTGCTGCCCCTCAGTTCGCGGGAACAACCTCGGTCGCGCCGAAGCTGGGCGCCGCCGGAGCGACCTGGCCACGGACGCAGCGATACATGGCCCACACCCCGAAAGCCGCTGGAAGCACGGCCAGGGATGGGATCATCGTCGCCCACGCCACGGTCGCCGCGGCAACGCAGCCGGAGGCAGCCCCGGCATCCCAGCCGGCCTCGGCCGCGAAGTGGAAGCGATACGCCGCGCCGGATTGCTTCGCCCGGTCGTAGATCACGCTCATCAGCACGGGGACGTAGAGGCCCATCACCGCGGCACCGCTCGCATTCGCGATGGTCGCGGCGATCGGGGACCAACTCGCGCAGGCACGCAGGGCGAAGCCCAGGGCCAAGGCGCAGGACACGAGAACGAGGTAGCGGTCGCGCTGCCCGCGGTCGATCGCGCGGCCGCAGGTCAGGCCCGCCACGGCACCGACGAGGCCAGCAGCCGCATTGGCCACGCCGAACGCCTCGAACTGGGATCCGAGGGAGGTGAAGAGCACCATCGGCCAGGCAAGCGCCAGGCCGGATGCCATCCAGCCGTCGGCGGCAAATGCGGCGATGCCGGAACGGTCGATCCCCCGCATCGAATTCCGCATGCTCGGGATCGGGCCGGCCAGGATGCCCTTCATGAGGGCAAGCGGCACGACCGAAAGCAGGCAGAGCGCCGAAGCGATCCCGAAATCGACGGCCGGCCCGAGCCGCTCCAGCAGGATGCCGCCGACCAGAGGCCCCACCACCCCGATCAGCGAGCCGAGGGCGGTCCTGATCCCGAGCTCCCGGCCCCGCGACGCCCCGCCGCCCGTGACGGCGGCGGCCGAGTGGTAAACGGGCCAGTAGAGGGACTCCGCCAGGGAAACCAACAGCAGCCAGGCCACGAGCCAGACCGGCTCATCCGCACGCATCAGGGGGAAGAACTGCATCGCGTTGAGCGCCGCCCCGATCATGATCGCGCCCCGGTAGCCAAGGCGATGCACGACGCCGAGCGCGAGGAAGCGAAGGCCGAAGCGGGTTGTCAGCAGGGCCGCATAGGCGATCAGCGCGACCGGCAGGCTGAAGCCGAGCTTCATCAGATAGGCGCCGACGAAGCCGCCCGCGAGTGCGACCGAAAGCTGGAAAAAGCCGAAATGAAGCGTGAGCAGCCGAAATTGGCTGGGGCCAGGCACGATAGCGGATTCCTTCGGAAGAGCCGCTACCGGTGCCGAAGAAGAGAGGACCGGCAGCCCCGTGCGACAGCCGGACTATACTCACGATTCGGTGATGATCAACAAATAGTGAGCAACATTCCACCTTCCGAAGGGATGTCAGCCGGACGTCATCATTGGCGCCGGATACTCAGCGTTGATGATGGTAAGCCCGTTCCAGGAAGTGTCCTCTTACGGCCTTTGTTGTGTTCGAAGCGGCTCTGAGCGGCAGCCGGCCGGTAAGGCTGCGCTGCCCCTTGTGCCGGCGGGTGCGGCTGCCTGCCCGGGCCTTCCAGAGAGGACGACCCGGGCGTCCGGCGCATCGGGGAGACCGGCCGCAAGTCAGGTGGCTCGGAAGCGCAGGATCCACCGGAACATCAGAGGCGCCCATGCCAAGCCGTCCGGGGCGTCTGGTCAAACGCGATCGCTACCGACTGGCCTGCTCCAGATAGGCGATCAGATTGTTGAGCTGCTCCTCGTTCCGGAGTCCCGCAAAAGCCATGTTCGTGCCCGGGACGACGGCTCTCGGGTTCTGGAGGTACGGCCGCAGGTTCTCCACCGTCCAGGTCCAGCCCTGCTGGCCCTTTTCGCGCATCGCCGGCGAATAGCGGAAGCCCTCGACCGAGGCGGCCTTCCGGCCGACAACGCCGTGAAGGTTCGGGCCGACACCGTTTCGCCCGCCAGCCTCGATCGTGTGGCAGGCGCGGCATTGATTGAACACGCGCTGGCCTGCCGTGGCGTCCTGCGCCATTGCCGAGCCCGCCCCGGTCACCCCGATGAAAAGCCCGAGGACCAGAAGTGGTGCGCCGATCCGTGGATTCATGACCTATTCCTTCTTCATTCCCTTGAGTGGCGTTGAAGGCTTCACCCCGCTGGGGTCCAGCACTCCCTGGATGAATGGCGGAGAGACTGGCCATTTCTTCACCTATCAAAACGATGCGACAGCTTCTGTCCAGAAGCTGGTGGCATTCTTTCATGCCAAGGCATCAAGCATCTGCTGGTGCAGGGAGCCGCGGCGACCGGCATCTCGAAGAACCTCCACGCCGTCATGCCCGTCCCATCTCGCGCCGCTTCGCTGCCATTTCCGTGCCCACGTCCCACCTGCTGCGGTCCCCGCGGCCACGCGGCTTGCATCCGACAAGCTGAACCAACGCCCGATATTCTCATTGGCTGCGGCGGCTGCGATTGCATGCATGCCTCAACGGCCGAGCGGCATTCCGCGCAACCCCGTCTCGTTGCTGCCGTTGAACGCGACACATGATGACATACGGAGGCTGCGCCATGGGCAACGGCTACCCCATTCGGGGCATCGGCCGCCGCCTGCTGCTGGGCGCCAGTGCACTCGCCGGCAGCAGCATGCTGATCGGCCGGCCTGCCCAGGCCCAGCCGGATCAGGCAGCCTTCGCGGAACTGATCAAGGACTGGCCGCGGGAGGCGAAGGCTGCGGCGGAGGACATGTTGCGCAGGTATGGCACACCGCAGGAAGCCAGCGCCACGCAGCTCCATTGGCAGGCCAATCGCCCCTGGGTCCGAACCATCGTGTACAAGGCCGGGGTCGAGCACGACTTTCCGGCGAAGCACACCGATGTGCTGGAACAGGTCGTTTCCT
>DATCMG010000151.1:0-5021 GCA_036563555.1 Roseomonas sp.
CAGCCCGGACACCAGGATTTCCCGCAGCAGGATGACAATGGCCGGCAGCAGGCCGGGCGGCGAGAGCCGGTCCATCCCCGCCAGCAGCATCAGGGCGGCGCCAACCAGCAGCTTGTCCGCGATCGGGTCCAGCATCCGGCCGAAGGCGGAGAAGGATCCCCGCTCCCGGGCGATCTTGCCATCGAAATAATCGGTCACGGCCGCCGCCGAGAAGACGGCGCAGGACAGGATGTCGCCCACCGGCGAGCGGAGGAACATCAACGCCACCAGCAGCGGAATGGCCGCGATGCGGGAGAGCGTCAGCAGGTTCGGCAGGTCAGTCGGCATCCGCGTCTCCTTGCCGCTTCCCCTAGCCCAGATCGGGGCCGCGGGGAACGCGGGGCCGGATTCATCCTTCGATCTCGTGCCCCAGCGCATCCGGTGCGGGGGGAGGGGGCTCCGCCTCGGAGGTGCCTTCCGGGTCCGGCGCCTCGGCCAGCACCGTCACGGGCGGGGCCTTCACCCGGGCGCGCCCGCGCGGCTTCGGCGCCTCCACCGGGCCGGTGGTGCCGGGGTGGAAGTGCTCATAGGCGCGCTTCGCGACCGCCGGGCCGATTCCCGGGCAGTTCCGCAGATCCTCAAGCGCCGCGTTCCGCACCCCGCGCGCCGAGCCGAAATGGTTTAGCAGGGCGCGCTTGATGGCGGTGCCGACGCCGGGGATTTCGTCCAGCTCGCTCTTCACCAGGCTCTTGGAGCGCCCGGCGCGATGGGTGGTGATGGCGAAGCGATGCGCCTCGTCCCGCAGGCGTTGCAGGTAATAGAGCACGGGATCGCGCGGCGGCAGCTGGATCGGGTCATGGCCGGGGCGGTGGAACCATTCCCGCCCCGCATCGCGGTCGGGGCCCTTGGCCACGGCGACCAGGGGCACGTCGTGGATGCCCATCTCTGTCAGGATGTCGCGCGCGGCGTTGAGCTGGCCGATGCCGCCATCGATCAGCACCAGGTCGGGCCAGGTGCCGCTCTCGCGCTCTGGGTCCTCCTTCAGGGCGCGGCCGAAGCGGCGCTCGAAGACCTCTCGCATCATGGCGAAGTCGTCGCCCCCGCGGGGAGCATTGGCTCCTCCGCCGCGGGGAGCGCCAGCTCCTCCGCCGCGGGGAGCGCCGGTGGTGCGCGGGGTGGCGCGGCCGGCGGCATCATGGGCCAGGGCGCGCACATCCTCCTGGGCCAGCGGCTCCACGCCGCTGCCGTCCACCGGGGCCGGGCCGATATCCGGGCCGCGCTTTCCCTTGGCCGCACCCGCGCCATCCCCGCGGATCGAGAATTTCCGGTAGGCGTTCTTCATGAAGCCCGCGGGGCCGGCCACCACCATCACGCCATAGGCATTGGCGCCCTGGATATGGCTGTTGTCGTAGATCTCGATCCGCTCGGGCGTGGAGGCGAGATCGAAGACCGTTGCCACGCCCTGCAGCAGTTCGCCCTGCGCCGCGCCCTCCGCCAGCTTCCGCTCCAACGCCTCGCGCGCATTGGTTTGGGCGTGCTCCACGGCCGAACGCTTCTCGCCGCGCTTGGGATGGTGGACCTCCACTTTTCGGTCCGCGCGCAGCGCCAGCGCCTCGGCCACCAGCGCCGCCTCGGGCAATTCATGCGAGACGAGGACGAGGGGCGGGGGCGGCAGGTCGTCATAAAGCTGGCCGAGGAAGGCGGTGATCACCTCGGCCGGCTCCGCATCGGCGCGCACGCCCGAGAGGAAGAAGGGGCGGTTGCCGTTGTTCCGCCCGCCACGGAAGAAGAAGACCTGCACGCAGGCCTGGCCCGCCGCCTGGTGCAGCGCGACCACATCGGCATCGCCGACGCCGTCCAGGTTGATGCGGTCCCGGCCCTGCACATGGGTCAGGCCGCGGATGCGGTCCCGGATGGCCGCCGCGCGCTCGAATTCCAGCCGTTCGGCGGCCTCCTCCATCTCACGGGCCAGGCGCTTCTGGATCGAGGGTGTCTCGCCCGAGAGAAACTGCGTCGCCTCCCGCACCAGCTCCGCATAGTCATCCCTGGAGATGCGATCGACGCAGGGGGCCGAGCAGCGCCGGATCTGGTGCAAAAGGCAGGGGCGGGAGCGGCTGTCGAACACCGTGTCGCGGCAGGAGCGCAGCAGGAAGACGCGCTGCAGGGCGGTCAGCGTCTGGTTCACCGCCCAGGCGCTGGCGAAGGGGCCCCAATAGGAGGCGCCCTTGCGGCGCTCGCCCCGGTGCTTGGTGATCTGCGGGAATGGATGATCTTCCGTGATCACCAGCCAGGGATACGACTTGTCGTCCCGCAGGACGATGTTGTAGCGCGGCCGCAGCCGCTTGATCAGGTTGGCCTCCAGCAGCAGCGCCTCGGCCTCGGAGGCCGTGGTGATGACCTCAAGATGCCGCGTCTCGAAGACCATGCGCTTCAGCCGGTCCGGCAGCTTATGGACCTGGGTATAGGCATAGACGCGCTTCTTCAGGCTGCGCGCCTTGCCGACATAGAGCGCATCCCCCTTGGCATCGAGCATCCGGTAGACGCCCGGCGAGAAGGGAAGGGTGGCGAGCGCCGTCTCGATCACCTCGCGCCCCTCCATGGGGGCCATGGGCGTGGTCTGCTCGTTGGAGAAGGCCATCAGGCTTGTTTCCGCTGGGTTTCTGCGGTTGTCCCCCGAAGCTGTGGATAAGCTTGTGGAAAGACCCGCGCGAGTCCGCGTCCGGTAGAGGCAGATAAGGACTCCCGACGCACCTGCCTAGATTCTGGGCAATAACCTAAGCTGTTGTTTTTCCAAACTTTCGGGTGGATGTCGGCTTTCATGCTTCGTTCACATTGACCTTCAAGTCCGGCTCCGCCAGCCCTGCTGACCTGCTTTCCCCACTCGGGGATGGATTTTCTCAATTGGACGCGAGGGCGTTGACAGCGTCAGTTATGTGACGTCGCCCCGCCGCCGCTCCACGCTCACTCCCACGGCCCCGACATGCGGCAGGATATCGGGCTTTTCCACCGTCACCCGGGCGGATTCGACACGCCGGTCCTCAAGGCAGGCGAGGGCGATCCGCTCCGCGAGCGTCTCGGCCAGGCGGGTGTGCCCGGTGGTGGCCGCCACCCGGGCCCGCTCCGCCACGGCGGCATAATCCACCACCCGCTCCAGACGGTCCGGGCCCACCCCGGAGGGGGCGGATTCGTCGGCCACCAGAAGCTCGATCCCGATCACCACGCGTTGCGGGGCGGCCTCCTCCTTCGGGTAGACGCCGAGGCGGGCCTGGACCGTCAGGTCGCGCACGAAGACGCGACGCAGGCCGCGCAGGGCATCCGGGATGTAGGCATTCATTCTTCCGGCCCCCCATGGCCGCGCGCGGGGGACCATTGCAGGTGCTGCCCCCCGTCGAGGGCGATCATCTGCCCCGTCATGGCCGGGAGAGAAAGAATGGCGATCACCGCCTGCGCCACCTCATCGGGGCTGGAGCCATGGCGAAGCGGCGTGCTCTCGCATTGCGCGCGGAACTGGGCCTCGCTCTGGCGGGTGCTGGCGACGGTGGGGCCGGGGCCGATTCCGTTCACCCGGATCCGTGGCGCCAGGGCCAGGGCCATGGCCTGGGTCAGCGCCCAGAGCCCGGCCTTGGTGATGGTGTAGCTGACGAAATGGGGCGTGAGGGACAGCACGCGCTGGTCCAGCATGTTCACCACCGCGCCCTCCGCCCCATCCGGCAAGGCAAGGGCCATGGCCTGGGTCAGCACGAAGGGGGCACGCAGATTCGGCTCCATATGCCGGTCCCAGCTCTCGCGGGTGGCATTGTCCCACTCGTCCCGCTCGAATCGGGAGGCGTTGTTCACCAATACGCCGATCGGGCCGAGCTTGGCGGTGGCGTCCGGGATCAGCGCCTCCACCTCCGCCTCCTGCGAAAGGTCGGCGCGCAGCACGGTGGCGCGACGGCCCAGGGCGCGGATCTCCTCCGCGACCGCCTCCGCCTCCTGGAGGCCGTCGCGGTGATGAATCGCCAGGTCGAAGCCGGCCTGGGCGAGGGCCAGGGCGATGGCACGACCGATTCGCTTGGAACTGCCGGTGACGAGGGCAGCGCGGGGGATGCGGGGGGGGATCGCCATGGGACAGGGCTAGATGGGGCTGCCGCACCGATCCGGGGAGGGCCCGCCTGCCCGCGCCTCCAGGATCCGGGCCGGCCTGCGCCCGCAAAGACACGCAGCCGGACCACCTCGCCATCGCGCATCGGCACCCGGCTAGTAGCCCCGGGCGCTTGACGAGCCTGCGCGCAGCCTCCTCCATCGCGCGGCAGGGTGGGGAGGGAGTATGTACGAAATCGCGCAAACCGGGCTTGCGGGGAAGCGCGCCCTCGTCACCGGCCATCGGGGCGGGATCGGCGCCGCCATCGTCGCGGTGCTGGAAGCCTCCGGTGCCGTGGTGGAAGGGCTGGACCGGCCCGACCACGACCTGCTCGACATCCCCTCCATCGCCGGAGCTGTGGAGGCCGCCGCCACCCGCATGGGCGGGATCGACCTGCTGGTGAACAATGCCGGCGACACGATGATCGGCACCCTGCTCGACACGCCGCTGGCCGAGGCCGAGCGGATCATGCGGATCAACTGGCTCGCCCCCTTTGCCGTGATGCAGGCGGCCCTGCCGCATCTGCTGAAGGGCGGCGGCGCGGTGGTGAACATCGCCTCCGACCAGGCGCTGATCGGCAAGCCGGCCAGCGCGGCCTATGGCGCCTCCAAGGCCGCGCTGGCGCAGATGACGCGCGCCGCCGCGCTCGACTTCGCGGCGCCCGGGACGGGGAAGGGCGTACGCTTCAACGCCATCGCGCCGGGCAGCACCGACACGCCCATGCTGCGCGCCGTGATCGCCGATCTGGCGGCGCGCGACCCGTCCCGTCCGTCCTCCGAGGCCGCCTATACCGAGGCCGTGCCGCAGCGCCGCTTCGCCGCCCCGCGTGAGATCGCGGCGGTTGTCGCCTTCCTTCTCTCCGACCATGCGAGCTTCGTCACGGGCATCGTCATGCCCGTGGATGGCGGGACCACCGCCG
>DATCMG010000768.1:0-1521 GCA_036563555.1 Roseomonas sp.
GCCGGGCCCCCGGTCGCGGATGAAGCGCAGCGCCGCGTCGAAGTCCAGCATCCCCCAGTCCCGCCACCGGTAGCCGCACCCGCGAAGGCTCGGTGGACGCGAGGCGCCAATCCCGCGGTAGTCGTAGGTCAGCACCTCGAAGCCATGGGCGGCGAGGAAGCGGGCGTAGCGGTGGTAGTAGCGCGCATGGACTCCCGTCGCCGGGTTGACTACGACGGCGCCGCGCGGCGCTCCGTCGCTGCGCCAGAGATGCCCGCCGAGCCGGACACCATCGGTGCAGGCGATCAGGACGGCCTCCTCGCCGCTCATCCCGCGAAAAGCTCGACGACCGCGCGCCGGTAGGCGAAACGGCCCGTGTCGAGAACGGCGCGGGCCGCTGCCGTGCAGGCATCCTCGGCCGTCCGGGCGAGGGCATGGCCGAGGCTCACGCGGCGGACGCCGGCCGCCTGCAGCTCCACCAGGCTCCAATCCGGTGAGGCCGGGCCCATCAGGATGTTCACGGGACGGGTGACGGCCGCGCAAACTGCCTGCACGGCCTGGAGGTCGGGCAGGTTGGGCGCGAAGAGCACATCCGCCCCGGCCGCTCCGAAGGCCTGCAGGCGCGCGATGGTGTCCGCCAGGTCGTGGCGCTTCCAGGCGAAGTTCTCCGTCCGCGCCGTCAGCACGAATCCCGTGCCACTCGCCCGTGCCGCGGCGGCGGCGGCGGTCACCCGGTCGACGGCGGCCTCAAAGCCGTGGATGGGATGGGCCGCATCGCCGGTGAAGTCCTCGATGGACCCGCCCGCCAATCCCGCCTCGATGGCGAGGTGGATGGTCTCGGCGCAATCCTCCGGCCGCGGACCGAAGCCATCCTCGAGGTCGGCCGAGACGGGCAACTCCGTCGCGGCCGCCAGGGTTTGGGCATGGGCCAGCACGCGGTCCCGGCCCACCCCGTTGTCCTCCAGCCCCAGCTCGGCCGCCAGGGCCGCACTGCTGGTGCCAAGAGCGGCGTAGCCCATCCCTTCCAGCCGCCTGGCGGAGCCGATGCTCCAGGCATTTCCCAGAACGAGAATCCCCGGCCCTTCATGCAGCTGCCGGAAGCGGGTGGCGCGGCGGTTCCGCGCCAGCCCGGGTGGCAGGACGCTCAATAGGGCCTCCCGTCCTTGTGGCAGAAGCGCCAGCCGCCCCCGGCGCGCAGGGCGACGAGGTCGTCCTCCGGGTAGGACGCCTCGTCCCCCTCGGTCCGGTCGCCCACTTCCAGGTAGCGCACCAGGCCGGAGGAGCGGTTCTCCAGGTGGTGCGGGGCGCCGCCGGCCGGAAAGCCCGCGCAGTCGCCCGGCCGTAGTAACGTCTCCCTTCCCTCGCCGGTCACGAGCACGGCCTCGCCCTCCAGCACGAAGACGAACTCGTCCTGCCGGCTGTGCACGTGGTGCAGCGCGGAGGAGGCGCCGGGCTGCAGGTCGGTCAGGTTCACGCCGAAGTTGCGGAGCCCGAAGAGGTCGCCCAGTACGCGCTTCGTGCGGCCCGACATGCGCGCGGCGA
>DATCMG010000775.1:0-4706 GCA_036563555.1 Roseomonas sp.
GCCGGGCCCAGCCGGTTCGCCGCCGCATTCGCCAGCATGGTCGAGATCAGGTTCCGCCGCAGGCGGTGCCCCTCGATCAGGTCGGGGAAGCGATCCTGCAGGGGATGCGGGAAGTAGCTCCGCAGAAGCGGCAGGAGGGCCGGGTCATCCGGCAGGCCGCCATCCTCCACCGCATCCGTCAGCCACAGCTTCGTGACGGGCAGCAACGCCGCGATCTCAGGCCGCGTCAGCGCGTCGCCCTGCCCGATGCGCTCGGCCATCCGGGCCGCCGATGGCAGGCCGAGCACGGCGCGGTCCAGCAGTCCCGCCGTTTCCAGCCGTGACATCAGCGCGGCCTGTGCCGGCAACGCCTCCGCCCCGGCAGCCTGCTCCAGCGACAGGGCGGCGAATTGCGCGGCGTTGTCCGCCAGCACCAGGGACGCGACCTCGTCGGTCATGGATTCCAGCAGGTCGTCGCGCTGGCGCCGCGTCATCCGGCCGCTGCGCTCCGCCTCGGCCAGCAGGATCTTGATGTTCACCTCGTGGTCGGAGGTGCTGACGCCCGCGGAATTGTCCAGCGCATCCGTGTCGAGCGCGACGCCGGCCCCGCTGTTTCCAAGATGGGCCGCCTCGATGCGGCCCGCCTGCGTCACGGCGAGGTTCGCGCCCTCGCCCACCACGCGGGCGCGCAGCTCGCGGCCGTCCACGCGCAGCGCGTCATTGGCGCGGTCCCCTGCCTCCGCCTGGGACTCCGTGCTCGCCTTCACATAGGTGCCGATGCCGCCGAAATAGAGAAGGTCGACCTTCGCCTTCAGGATCGCGCGCATCACCGCCGCCGGTTCCGGGCGTTCCTCCCCGATCCCGAGAAGTGCCCGGGCCTGGGGGGAGAGCGGGATGAACTTCGCATTGCGCGGGAAGACGCCGCCGCCTTCGCTCACCAGCCGCACGTCATAATCCGCCCAGGAGGAGCGCGGCAGGCGGAACAGCCGCTCGCGTTCCTGAAAGGAGGTCTCCGGATCGGGCTCGGGGTCGATGAAGATATGCCGGTGGTCGAAGGCGGCGACCAGCCGCGTCTTGCGCGAGATCAGCAGCCCGTTGCCGAACACGTCGCCCGACATGTCGCCCACGCCCACGCAGGTGAAGGGCTCCGCCTGGATGTCGATGCCCAGTTCCGCGAAATGGCGCGCCACCATCACCCAGGCGCCCTTGGCGGTGATGCCCATTTCCTTGTGGTCGTATCCGGCGGAACCACCGGAGGCGAAGGCATCGCCGAGCCAGAAGCCGTATTCGATCGAAAGCCCGTTCGCGATGTCCGAAAAGGTCGCCGTGCCCTTGTCCGCCGCCGCGACGATGTAGGGATCATCGCCATCCCGCCGGACGACGCGCGCGGGAGGCACCACGGAGCCGTCCGCGCCGTAATTGTCGGTCACGTCCAGCATCGAGCGGATCAGCGTCTTATAGGCCGCGACGCCAGCCGCCATGAACGCCTCGCGGTCGGAGGCGGCCGGCACATTGCCCTTCAGGATGAAGCCGCCCTTCGCGCCCGTGGGTACGATGATGACGTTCTTCAGCCGCTGCGCCTTCATCAGCCCCAGGATCTCGGTGCGGAAATCCTCGCGCCGGTCGGACCAGCGGATGCCGCCGCGCGCCACCGGGCCCGCGCGCAGGTGGCAGCCCTCCATATGCATCGCGGAGACAAAGATTTCCCGCCAGGGGCGCGGATCGGGCATTTCTCCCGCCCGCGCGCTCTCGATCTTCAGCGAGAGATAATCCTTGCCCTGGAAGTAGTTCGTGCGCAGCACCGCATCCAGCGCGGTGCGCAGGCGGGACAGGATGCGGTCCGTGTCCGGATCGGCCACGCCCTCGATCAGGGACGCCCATTCGGCCAGGGCGCGCACCTCGGCGGTCTCGCGGTCCAGGGCATCCGGATCGAAGCGGGCATTGAACAGCGCGACGAGGATTCGCGCCGCCTCCGGGTTGGCGGCCAGCGCCGCCTCCACCGCCGGCTGCGGGAAGGCGAAACCCACCTGCTTGCACCAGCGGAAGATCGCGCGCAGCAGCCAGGCCTCGCGCCAGGTGATCCCGGCGCGCAGCACCAGCCGGTTGAACCCATCCGCCTCCGCCCGCCCGCGCAGCAGGGCGGAAAGCGCGTCCAGCAACTCGTCGAAGCGATCCTCCGGCGCCTCCACGCCGGATTCCACGCCATAGACATGCAGCGCCACCGAACCGGCGCCGGAGGGGCACAGCCGCCAGGGCTGCTCCTCGATGGCGCGCAGGTCCAGGCTCTCGAAAAGGGGGAGCATGTCGGCCAGGGCCAGCTTCCCGCCCGGGCTGGCCAGGCGCAGCACCAGCCGGCGCGGCCCCTCGCCCGGGGCGCGGGTAATCGCGGCCACGGGACCACCGGTGGAGAGAGCGGCCTCGGCCAGGCGCAGGTCGGCAACGCCCTGGGCGGGCGAGGCTACCTCGGGATAGGCGGCGGGGAAGGCGCCGGACCAGCGCGTCGAGAGCCGCGCGCCCTCCGCCTCCCCGGCTTCCTCGGCCAGCGCCTCGGCCAGTGCCTCGGGGAAGCCTCGGGCGGCGCGCAGGACGGCCGCTTCCAGCGCCACCATGTCCACCGCGGGCGTCGAGTCCGGCTGCGTGCCGATCACGTAATGCACGCGCGCCAGCGGCGTATCGCCAAGAGCGATGTAGAAGGCCGAGAGGCGGCCATTGAAGGCCGCGGCCAGGATGCGGCCCACCCGCTCCCGCAGCCGCGTGTCGAAGCTCTCGCGCGGCAGCCAGGTGATGGCTGACACGAAACGCCCGAAGGGGTCACGCCGCAGGGCAAGGGCCGGGCGGGGCCGGATCGCCAGGTCCACCGCCACCCGGGCCCCGGCCAGGATGTCCGCCTCCTCCGCCTGGAACAGCTCGTCGCGCGGCCATGTGTCCAGCACGGAGAGGAAGGTGCGGGCGTCGTGGCTGTCGGGCGCGGCGCCCGAGGCGGCCAGGATCCGGCGCACCTTCGGCGCCAGCCAGGGGATGGAGCGCGGGTTGCGGTTATAGGCCGTAGCGGCGAAGAGCCCCATGAACAGCCGCACCCCCGTCACCCGCCCATCGGGCGCGAAAATGCGGGTCGCCACCACATCGGCATGGCTCGGGCGGTGCACCCGGACGCGCAGATTCCCCTTGGCGACCGTCAGCGCCACCGGCTGGACGAGGGAGGCGCGCACGGCCTCCGGTACGGCGGACGGGTCGCGCAGCGCGTCGAAGGCCACGACCTCGGGGTCGCGCAGCAGGCCCAGCCCATCCTCGGAGGTCGCCGGCCCGTCCTCGGGCAGGCGCACAAGGCGGTGGCCCAGCAGCACGAAATTGTCGTCGGCCAGCCAGCGCAGGAAGGCCGCGGCCTCCGCCCCTTCCGGTGCCCCGGCCAGCTCCACCTCGGCTTCCTGCAGCCGGGCGAGCATGGCCCCGAAATCGGAGACGGCCAGCCGCACCTCCGCCATGGAGCGCGCGATCGCCGCTTCCACCCCCGGCCAGTCGGCAGCGGGCGGCGCGCCCTCGCCCAGCCGCCGCGTGGCGCCAGGGGCGATCTCGATCCGCATCATGCTTTCATTCGTGCCGCCGGGTGCCGCGGGGCCGATGGAGGTCAGCCGCCCGGCCGAATCGCGGGACACGCCCAGGATCGGGTGCAGCAGCCGCCGCACGCCGCGCCCGGAGAGGGTCAGCGCGGCGAGCGCGCTGTCCACCAGGAAGGGCATGTCGTCGGTGACGATCTCGGCCACCGCCCCGGCGCCGCGCCCATCGGCCTGGGGCGGCGCCAGGCGCAGCTTCGCCTCGCCCCGCCGCCGGGTCTCGGCCAGGGCATGCAGGGAGGCAGCGTCGGCCGCCAGCGACTCGGGCGCCATCTCCGCCAACTCCGCCAGGGGGATGGCGGCTCCCAGTGCCCGCAGCAGCGAGCGGGCAGTCTCCGGCAGGCTCGGCGCCAGCCGGGTCAGCGCGGCTTCCGCCTCGGCCATCAGCACGTCGCGCATGCCGTCGGCGGAGGCGGCGGGAACCGGCGCGGGCTTCAGGTCGTCTGGCATGGGTATTCCTCTCCGGTTGGGCAGAGGATTGTGCCCGGGGCGGTCCGGCGCAAGCGCGGGGCGATGACGGACCCATCCCGGAACGGAATGCTGCCCCTTTTGCGCGATGGAGGGTCCTGGTCCTCTGGCCGCCCCACCCCGATCCGCCCTAGCTTGGGCGGGCCATGGCCCTCACCCTCGCAGACCTGCTCGCCCCGATGGACCAAGCGCGGTTCTTCGCCGAATTCCACGACAAACAGCCGCTCCACATCAAGGGTGCCACCGGAAAGTTCGCGCAAGTCCTCTCCTGGGGGGGAATCGACCGGCTGCTGAACCAGACCCACATCTGGTCCAGCCAGTCCCTCAAGCTGCAGATGGACGCCCAGCCGGTACCGCCGGAGGCCTATTGCATCCGGGCAACCAGCCGCGACAACACGCCGGTGATGCAGCCGGATGCCCGGAAGCTGCGCGAATGGGCCGCCAGGGGCGCCTCCTTCGTGCTGAACGACGTGGACAGCCTCACCCCCGGGCTCGCCTCGGTGAGCGAGGCGCTGGAGGAGGCGGGACTCGGCCGGGCCCAGGCCAATGTCTACGTGTCCTTCCAGGCCCATAAGGCCTTCCCCACCCATTTCGACACCCATGACGTCTGGGCCGTGCAGGTCGAGGGCGAGAAGACCTGGAACATCT
>DATCMG010000807.1:0-10857 GCA_036563555.1 Roseomonas sp.
TGCTCTCCGGCGCGACAAGACCCGCCGCAGCTGGATGGGCTTCGCCCACCTCGCCGCCACGATGATCAACCTACGTATCGCGGAGTCCGGTCACAGACCCTAGTATCAATTATACAACAGTGTTGCCGTGACCACTGCGCCACGCCTCGAATAGCCCGCAGCTCCCTTTGACGGTTCCGTCTAATATTGTACCGATGTTGCAACGCTGGCGGGCGTTGGGGATGTCATTAGCGGTGATTGCCGGCGGCGGAGTTATGCCGCCCTTTCAAGGGATTGCCACAGGAGCGAAGCGCAGGTCCCAGGGACCGTACCTTCCGCGCGGTCGCGCTGCTCATGTCCTCGTGGCAGAGGATGAACCGACCCTCAACGCACTCATCGAGGAGCATCTCACCGACGCTGGATACCGCGTCACTACCGCAGTGGACGGCCTGGATGCGCTGCTCGCCCTCTCAACGGCGCGTTTCGATGTTGTCCTGACCGACATCCGGATGCCAAGGCTCGACGGTGTGGGCCTCGTGCGTCATCTGCACGAGGAGCATCCGCAGCTCCCCGTCGTCGTGTTCAGCGGCCATATGAGCGAGCAGGACCGGTATGCTCTCTTGAGGATGGGAGTGCCCAGCGGGGCCATTCTCGAAAAGCCACTTGCCTTCTCAAAGCTGCACGATGCGATCCAGATGGCGCTCCGCCGAGCCGCTTCGCAGTCCCTCCTAGGCCAAGGCTATGTGCAGGCTGAGATGTCCTGCGCGGGCTGAGCGAGGGGCCTTCACCAAGCCCGCCAGGGCGGCGATCAGATCCTCGGGCGAAAATGGCTTCACCAGGAGAGGCGCGCTCGCATGCACGTTGGTGCCCACATTGTAGTACCCGGTGGTGAACACGAAGGGTACGCCAAGGGCGGCAAGTCTGTCGGCGACCGGGAGCACAGTGCTGTCGCGCAGCCTCACGTCGAGCACGGCAGCATCTATGGCGCCCTGAGCGCTTGCCTCATTGATGAGCCGTAAGGCCTCGTCGACGCACAAAGCAGGCCCGACAACCTGAGCACCCCCGCCGTGGAGGCTTTCCTCGACCAGCATTGCGATCAGGGCTTCATCCTCCACCACGAGAATGCGCCGCCCTTCGATCCCTGAAACCACCGGACTATCCCCCAGGCAGCAGTCGTTCTGGAAATATTATTACCATATCACAACTATAACGTCTACAAAATTAGCGCTCCTCCGTTAATCCAGAACGGGCTCGAAAGAGACATTTTTACTGGGACAGCCATGCGCGGCCCCTGAGGGGCGGGTCAGTCATGCGGTCCCGATCCTGCCCTTGAACCTCGATTTCACAATCTGAAAGGTCCGGAGCGCCAGAATCTTGAGTCCCATGCTGCGCGTCTCTTCGAGGAAGCTGACTTCATTGAAGACAACCTCATTCAGTTCATAGGCCCGATTCTCGCTCCGGAAATGGTTCAGGCATAGATTACCTTGGCTGGGCTTTGGGTAAGAGAGGCAAAACCTGTGGCGGTTAGGCAGGCTGGCAGCGCTGCCGGACGAGGTCTGACAGCTACGGGATAGCGGCCTGGCGAGGGATGCCGAGCCCGGACCCCGAGATAGTTCCAGAAGCTGCGCCGAGCTTGGCGCAGGTCTTGGCGAGACTGAGGAAGGCATCGCGGCAGTCGCGGCCCAGGTCGCTGCGGGTGCCGCCATGCGGCAATACGCGTTCTCATCCTGACTGCCACGCAGCACATCTGCCGCCACGTTCGAGCGCAGTACTGAGCGGCACCTCCAAGATCGACCCGACACGGCGCGACCACCATCTGCAGGTGATCGCGGAACGCGGGCCTGTGGGCTGGCAGAGGGCGTCCGGATACAACTGGCGCGCCCTGGTCGAGGCCGATGTCTCGCGCTTGAAGGGCGTCATCGGTGACGGACTGCGCTTTTTAGAGCAACAAACGTCATTTGATTGAGATAGCCATCGCCACGAACGCCCTGGACCAACTCAGAAACACCTCCGTCAGTAGTATGATATCATAATATACTACGGATTATTGATAGATGAATTTATCTGACGGAACGATCAAGATAGAAACGCAACCATAGGTTGATTGCCTGGCCCTTATGGAATATAGCCTCCCATGCGTGCCTGGGAGAGTTCTTGTGACGATCGCCGTGAAACCGACTGATCCTCTGTTTCCCTACCAGTGGGGCCTGCACAACACAGGCCAGGCCCACGGCGGCATCGGTATCGACATCGCTGTCCTGCCTGTCTGGGCAGATTACACGGGCGCGGGCGTGCGGGTCGGCGTCATCGACTCCGGCGTGCAGCTCGACCACCCGGATCTGCGGGACAATATCGACCCGGTCGCCACCTGGAGCGCGGCGCTGGACCAGCCCGGCGGTGATCCGCTGGATGCCGGCGAGAATCACGGCACCGCGGTGGCCGGGATCATCGCTGCCGCGGCGAATGGCATTGGCGGCGTCGGTGTCGCACCCAATGCAACGCTGGGCGTCTATCATGTTGGGTTCGGCCTTGACCTGTCCTATCCCGTGCACCCAGCCCAGTTTGAGATCGCATTCCGGCACGCGCTCGCTGACCGAATGGATGTGGTGAACAACAGTTGGGGTTCCACCGTACCTTTCGCGGGTGACATCTACGACGAGGTGCAGCAGCTGGCCGAAGAGGGACGCGACGGCCTCGGCAGCGTGATCATCTTCGCCAACGGCAACGGCCGTGCCGACGGTGAGGATGGCGGGCTGGAGCTGCAGCACAATCTACCCTACGTCATCACCGTCGGCGCATTGCAGAACAACGGCGTCATCACCGGCTACAGCACACCGGGGGCCGACTTATTGATATCGGCGCCAGGTGGCGCCCAGACGAGCCAATCCCAAACACGGCCAGGCAACGGGATCGCGACCACAGACCGGATGGGTGCAGCCGGGTATAACCAAACCCCGGGCAGCGCCGGCGATTATGCTTATGGCTTCAATGGCACCTCGGCGGCGACGCCCTTCGTCTCCGGTGTGGTGGCACTGATGCTGGAGGCGAATCAGGGCCTTGGCTACCGCGACGTACAGGAAATTCTGGCGAAGTCTGCCCGCATCACGGATGAGAGCGCCACAAACTGGCACAGCACCGCCTCGGGCGACTGGAACGGCGGGGGCAGCCTGTTCAGCCGTGACTATGGCTTCGGCCTAGTGGATGCCCACGCGGCGGTGCGCCTCGCCGAGAGCTATGCCGGGCGCACCGCCAAAACGGCCGCGACCGCGCTGCAGGTGGAGAGCGAAGGCGCGGTGCCGAGCCCAATGGCGCTGGGATCGCGAAGCTGGACCTCGCTCCCGATCGAGGTCGCCGCGGGCATAACCATCGAACACGTCCAGCTGGGTATCGACGTCGACACCGCCGATGCCGCCAATCTGGTGATTGACCTGGTTTCTCCGCAAGGCAGCCGGATCCGCTTGCTGGAAGCTGCCGAATTTACACGCAACGAAAGCTGGCCGGAGGGTGGCTTCATCCTCGGCACACCAGGCTTCTGGGGCGAGCAGGGTGGCGGTACCTGGCACCTCAGTGTGCTGAGTCTCAATGAGGATCCCTCGGCAACGGAAAGCCTGCTGGCAGCCTCGGTCGAAATCACGGGATCGCCGGCAGGCAGCAGGCACGAGGTCGTCTACACTGACGACTTCCGCGCTCTG
Source organism: Roseomonas sp. (assembly GCA_036563555.1). Classification (GTDB taxonomy): domain Bacteria; phylum Pseudomonadota; class Alphaproteobacteria; order Acetobacterales; family Acetobacteraceae; genus Roseomonas. The sequence continues at coordinate 3,672 of DATCMG010000807.1, forward strand.
GCCACGGAAACCCCCTCGCGCCTGACCCTCGCCAGCCCTTCCAGCGAAATCATCGTCAATGCGGCTGCAGTAACGGGGCAGGTCCTGCTCGACCTGCCGGCGCGCACGGTAAGCATCGACGGCATGGTGACGGCGATCGACTCAGCCACCCGCATCGCCACTATCTATGGCGGCGACGGGAACGACCTTTTCCGCGGTGACGCTTCCGACACGATCTTCGCGCCGGGGCGGGGCGTCAATGTCATGGAAGGCGGCGGTGGCCAGGATACACTAAAGCTGCTGCACAGCCTCTCCGCCTACACCGAGCAGGCCAGTGGCTTCCGGGCCATTTTGGTGAGCGGGCAGAGCCGTGACACCCTATCCAGCATCGATACGGTTCGGTTCGATGACGGCAGCATCGCGCTTGGCACCGATCCGCTGGTGCGCTCCGTCTATTACTCTCAGCAGAACGCGGATGTCTTCGCCGCCGGCGTTGCGGCCGACGCGCATTATGCCGCTTATGGCTGGCACGAGGGGCGGGATCCGAATGCCTGGTTCAGCACCACGGCCTATCTCGCGAACCACGCGGATGTGCGGATGGCAGACGTGAACCCACTAGCCTTTTACGACACGGTCGGCTGGACACTGGGCCATGATCCCTCCGCCCGCTTCGACACCTCGCTGTATCTGCACTTCAACCCCGATGTCGCGGCCGCTGGCATCAACCCGCTGCGGCATTGGCTGGAACACGGCCAGGCAGAGGGACGGAAGATTGCGCCGGTGGTGGACAGCTCCGCGCTGCAGGATGGCTTTGATCCCACCTACTATTGGCTGGCCAATCCCGACGTGGCGGGGGCCGGCGCCGATCCGCTGCAGCACTGGCTGAATTTCGGCTGGCAGGAGAACCGCGACCCCAGCGCTTTCTTCGACACCTCTTACTACCTCGCCGCCTATGCTGACGTGGCGACGGCCGGCGTGAACCCCTTTGAGCACTATCTGGCGTATGGCTGGAAAGAAGGGCGGGATCCCTCGAGCCAGTTCGACACGGAAGCCTATCTGGCGCACTACGCGGATGTGGCAGCCGCCGGGATGGATCCGCTCCTCCACTTTCTCAACTATGGTCTCGCAGAAGGCCGCTCGGCCCTAGGCGAGCCGGTCTGACAGGACGCTGACCGGGTGGGCCCTTGAGCCATGGCGCTTTGTTGACGGATCTGTCAGGTCTCGTGCCAGTTGGCCCGTTTGGCCGGCCGTTCCGGCGCTGGTAGCTCCGGAGCCCGAGGAACTGGGGCTAGATATGGACGGACTGTGTGGCTTGCCGCTTCGCGACGTTAGCGGAGCGGCCGGAGCGCACTGCCCGGGGTTTCGGAGGGTTCGCTGCTGGGACTGCGCCAGGCAGCACAGGCTTTGCATTTAGCGCGAGAAGGCCCCCTTAGAGAGCAGGGGAGCGCCTACATGGCGGAGGGAAGTTCGGTGGCAACCACGGGAGAAGTTCCGGAGCAGATCCCTGCCGGGGTCAGCCGGTCCAGGCTTCTCTCCCTCACCGCCGTGATCGGCGCGGCGACGATCTTTGGCCTAACCTACAGCCTTACTGCCCCGCTGGTCGCCCTCAACCTCGCTGAGCGCGGGGTGGGGGAGACGATGATCGGTCTCAACGCCGCCATGCATGCGGTGGGCGTGCTGCTGGTGGCGCCTATCCTGCCGCGCCTCGCGGGGCGCTTCGGCGCCCGGTCGCTGGTCCTGTTTGCCCTGGTGCTCACCGCTGTCCTGCTGCTGCTTTTTCCCGCTATCCCGCTGGTCTGGATGTGGTTCGTGCTGCGCATTGGCCTCGGCATCGGCGCCGAAATCCTCTTCGTGCTGACGGAGACCTGGGCCAGCGAGCTCAGCGACGACAAGACGAGGGGCCGCATCATGGCCGCCTATACCGCGCTTCTCTCCTTGGGCTTTGCCGGCGGGCCACTCATTCTTTCCTACACCGGGCCGGATGGACTGCTGCCCTTCGCCGTGGGCGCGGGCGTGTCACTGCTGGCCCTGCTGCTGATGGCCCAGCCGGGGGTGATGCGTCCGGCCATGCGGGCCCATGGCCACGGCAACCTGCTGCGCTTCATGCGGCTCACCCCTATCGCCATGTCCACCACCGCGCTGAACGCAGGGGTGGAGACGGCGGGGCTTTCCTTTCTGACGCTCTATGCCGTTCGACTGGGGTGGGAAGATCAGGCCGGCACGCAGCTCATCACCACTCTCATGCTGGGAGCCATCCTGCTGCAGCTGCCCATCGGCTGGCTGTGCGACAAGATGGACCGCCGCCGCCTGATGCTCAGCCTTGGCGCGCTGTCCACGGTTGGGGCGCTGGTCTGGCCGCTGATGCTCCGCGAGCCCTGGATCGCCTATCTGGCCATGTTCCTGTGGGGCGGGGTGTTCGTCGGGATTTACACCACCATGCTGGCTATCATCGGCGCCCGCTTCCGTGGAACGGATCTCGTGGGGGTGTATGCGGCGATGGGCCTGCTCTGGGGGGCCGGGGCGCTGTTCGGCCCTAGCCTTGCGGGGGTGGCGCTCGACCTCACCAGGCATGGATTGCCGCTCTTCGTGGCTTTCGCCTGCGGGGGCTTCACCCTCTTCCTGCTGCGCTGGAAGGACACGCCCCGTCCTGAAAGGGATGAGCCATGATCCGCATCATGCTTCTTCTGCTGGGTCATGAGATGATCCAGCGTCGCTGGGCAGTGGTGCTGGCAGGAGGGCTGCTCTGGCTCGCCGCAGGTCTCTTCATTTTCATCGATGCGCTGGATGGGCAGACGCTCATCGCTCCGCGCTACTTCGGCTATTTCATCCTGCCGGAGGGCGCGCTCAGCATCCTGGCCGGGCTGGGCAGCCAGGGCACGGCCCGTCGCCTGCGGCTTGTGAAGGGTGTCGCGCTGCTCGCGGCCGCGTTGTTGATCCTGAGCTCCTCCCCACGGGCCAATTTTGCGCTGGCCCTGGTGCTGGGTCTCGGTTTCCTGGTGGATGGGGCTATGCGCATCGCCAGCGCGTATGTCGTGCGCTTTCCGGGCTGGCGCGCCGCGCTGGTGGGCGGCGTGCTGGAGATCCTGCTCGCCATCGCGACACTGCAGCCCTGGCCTACCTGGTATGCCGGTACGGTGGGCTGCAACGTCGGGCTGATCATGGCGGTCACGGGGCTCGGCATGGCCAACATCGCCTGGCGCATCCGGCAGCTACCGCGCGGCGCGCCCATCTCCGCCCTGTTCTCGCGCAGTTCGCTGGGAAAGGTGCTGATGCCGATGCCCGCCGCCGGGGAGAAAAGCCGCGTGGGCGATCTGGTGGTCCATGTCTGGACGCCGACGGGCACCGCCAGCACGCCGCTGCACCAGCGCGCCGTCAACCGCTACATCGCCGCCGTGAACGCCAATGGGGTCATTTCCACCGGCCATGCGGCGCTCGAAATCGCTCCTGATGTCTACATCAGCCATTACCCCGCCGTGGAGATCGACCGTTCCAGCTCCGATTTCGCGCGGGTGCTGCGGGCGACAGCGGATAACGACGTCCCTGGCCGCTTCTTGCCGAGCTATGAGGAGGAGGCGGCGGGCTGGTGCCCCTCGACCGTGCAGGTGGTGTTCCGCGACTTCAACCGTGAGCGTCTTCGCGCCTTCTGGGAGAGCTACCGGAAGGACCAGACCTACAACCTGACCAGCCGGAACTGCTCCAGCGCCGTGGCCAACGCGTTGGATGCCGCGCTGGAGGGTGCTTTTATCGGCAAGCGCTGGCCGGTGCTTTCGGCGCTCGGCGCCATCACCAATCCCGAGCTCTGGACGGCCGGGCTGATCCGGCAACGTGCCGAGAGCATGGCTTGGACGCCGGGGCTGGTGCTCGACTACGCCCGTGCCATGAGCGCGGTGATCCATCCGCCCGAGACGCTGTGGCGCCGCCTGCTGCAGCGCCGGAGCGTCGCTGCATGAAGGCCTTGGCGATGATGCTTTGCGCCTTTCTGCCCTGCGACCTCGCGATCGCCTGTATGACCCCGGCTGTAGCCGAAGAGCCGCTCTTTGGGCAGGAGAGGGTAGGATTCGAGCTAAACCTTGGAGCTGGGCCGTTGTTCTCGCCCGCCTACCCGGGCAGTGGCACCACGCGCGTCCGTCCCTTCCCCTACGTCAATGGCGGCTATGGCGAGTGGCTGGATTTCGATGTACTGGACGGCGTCCGGCTTTCCGCGCTGCAGACCAACGGCATGTCCATGGGGCTGATGCTGCGGCTGCGCGAGGGGCGTGAGGCCGGCGATGCACGACGTAACCTAACCGGGCTGCGCAGCTTTTCCGACACAGTGGAAGGCGGCGCTTTCCTCGCCTACACCGCCGGCCCACTCTATGCAGAGGTCAGCCTGACGCAGGATCTGGCGCGCAGCCATGGCGGCGCTGCTGTAGATGCCCGGGTTCTCCTCTCCATTCCCGTCGGCCGCGTCGCCTTCACGGCCGGGCCGGAGTTGCGCATGGTAACGCGGCGATACGCGCAATCCTACTACGGCATCAGCGGAGCCGAGGCGGTGCGGGCCCGTTATGGCGCCTATCGGGCGAGCAGCGGGCTGGAGCGCATCGGCGGAATTGTCGCTATGCAGTGGCGCATATCCGGGGAGTGGGGCCTGCAAGGTTATGTAGAATACGGCCGGCTGCAGAACGCGGCGGCAGACTCGCCGCTGGTGAAAAACTCCGGCGGCTCGCCGGATCAGATCCAGGCAGGCCTGTTCCTCTCGTACCGTCTATTCTGAGGCACCAGCGCGGGACACCGCTTTGCAGGGAACAACTTGCGGCCTCCAGGCCGAGCCTGTCCCGCCCCTCAAATCCGGGCATCCCTGGTGCTAACCCTGACAGATTCAGCCTGAGCGCTGACAGAGTCTCGCCGAGCGAGGTACTCACTCCATGCAGACCCGGTTTCGCCCGCCACTCTTCGCCGCGTAGAGCACGGCATCTGCTGCCGCGATCAGATTCATGGGGCCCGGCGACTCCGCACACGCGACTGGCAGCATGGTCGCGAGCCCGAGACTCGCGGTTACCACGCCGACCCCAGCATTCTCCGCGTGCGGCAGGCTCAGCGCCTCGATGGCGGCGCGAACTTGCTCGGCGACCCGCGCACCGGCATCTCGATCGGTGGCCGGCAGGATGACCGCGAACTCCTCCCCACCATAGCGTGCCGCGATGTCGCCCGGGCGGCGTATGGCGTTTCGGATTGCCGCCGCTACGGCGCGCAGGCACTCGTCACCTGCCTGATGCCCGTACTGATCGTTGAAACGCTTGAAGTGGTCGACATCCAGGAGGATCAGGCTGATAGGAATGCAGTCACGCGCCGAGCGGGACCATTCTGCCTGGATCGCATCGTCGAAACGGCGGCGGTTAGCCAGCCCAGTGAGGCTGTCGGTCCTTGCTTGCTCCTCCAGCCGCAAAGCGATCGAGTGGCGCTCCGTCACGTCCCGTGACACGGCAACCAGCGCGCGTGGCTTACCGTTTGTGGTGTCACGGATCGCGCGGAGGAGGGTCTCCGTCCAGATGTGAGCCGCGGCGCCGTCCCTAAAGCAGCAGGTCACGTTCACCTGGTCCTCGTCGGTCTCCAGGCGCTTCAGGGCCGCTTTGACAGCAAGCCGGTCTTCCGGATGGATAAGTTCCTCGAGGCGGCGGCCGAGGAGCTCTTTGGGGGGCCGGCCGAGGAGTCGCTGCACGGCGGGCGAGATGTAGGAGATCGCTCCATCAGGCCCGAGCCGGGAGACGATATCGCCCGCATGCTCGGCCAGCATGCGAAAGCCGGCCTCGCTTTCTTCCAAAGCCTGCTCCGCCGCCTGTCGCTGCCTCATCTGATTGAAGAGGCTGAAGCCGATTGCAACGACGAGTCCTGCGAGCAGCAGGACGGCTCCGAACTCGACTCGGGCGTCCTCAGCCCATTCGGCAAGGACTTCGTCTCGCGCGACCATTGCAAGAACCGTTACCGGGTAGCGCTCCGCACGCTGAAAGCTGCCGAGCCGCATCACCCCGTCGACGCCGAGAAGGGCGCCGAAGGATCCGGCCTTGATGCCTGAAATGAGCGTTCGGAATCGCTCATCCCAGGCCGGGTTCAATGCGGCGGTGTCCTGCACCTGCGGAAAACGAGCAAGCAGCCGGCCATCGGTCCGGAAGAGACCAATGGCCCCCTTCTCCCCCATTTCCAGGCCCTGGAAGCCCTGCACGAAAGAATCGACGTCGATATGCACCAGAACGGTGCCGGCAAGACGTTGCTCGGGGTCACGGAAGCTGCGCGACAGCGCCAGACTCCACCGGCCACCCTCGGCATTCTGCCGAAGCAGATGCGGACCGCCTTCGCTCAGTTCCGCAGGTGAGGGCAGGCCTCTGTCGGATTGCGTGTTGTCCACTAAACGATCCGGGGTACTGGCGAGCAGCTCTCCATCGGCGAGATGCACGGCGTAGCCGCTAAGATGTGGCGCGGCCGAGAGGGCGGCGGCGAACTGCTGGTCTAGCCGCTGCAGCGCTGCCCTTGATAGGCCCTCGGCCTCCAGTTTGCGGATGGTCCAGGCCAGCAATACGTCACCCATCTCGAGCGTCTGGTCGATGCTTCTCGCCAGGGATGCTGCAATGTTGGCGGTACCAATCTGCGCAGAGTATAGGCGATCCTCCCGGTCCGCCCACTCATGCCACCCCTGCAGCCCGACAAGCAGGAGACAGACAAAGCCGATTAGTCTCAGGAAAACCTCTGGACGGAGCGGTGCCAGGCGGCGTCTCGCCAGTGCCTCCGCTCCAGCCAGGTTGTTCCCTCCAGTAAGTAAGGATGGGCTGGGCTGCTGCGTTTCCATCGGGACAACTCAGAACCGGTATGCCATCCTCAGAGTACCCTGATGGGATAGATAGTTTGATGCAGCGCGCACGTTGTATTCCGCCTTCAGTTCGATGCTGTCCCCACTGAGCAGATCCGCACCGACGCTCAGATTGGCATAGGTGGACGGCATTCGTGTCGAGGTGCTGAAGGATGAGGCCGACCCAAGGATCTCGATGTAGGAGTTGCTGCGCCAGCGATCCGCCGTCTGGAAACTGACACCAGCATTAGCGAATAGGCGCAGGCTTGTCGAACTTGCCAAGTCGATGCGCTGACCCACTTCCATGGACGGCGTGACACGCAGGTTGGTCTGGTCGGCGGTGCCAACATGCAGGTTCAGGCCACCGGCACCAGTTTCATGAAAGCC
>DATCMG010000816.1:0-6557 GCA_036563555.1 Roseomonas sp.
GCGCCCCTGCCACCCGCCTTGCAGGTCACGGCCGATTCCCACGCGGCGCTGGCTGGCGCCAGCCTCGCCATCCTGGCGATCCCCACCCAATACTTGCGCGACGTCCTGGCCGGGCTTCCCGGCCTGCCGCCCTGCGTCATCGCCGCCAAGGGCGTCGAGGCTGGAACGCTGCGCTTCCCGCTCGAAATCCTGGCGGAAACCCATCCCGGCCTTCCCGTGGCCATCCTCTCCGGCCCCAACTTCGCCCATGAGGTGGCGCAGGGCCTTCCCGCCGCCGCCGTGCTGGCCAGCGCCGACACCACCCTTCGGGACAACGCGATGGCCCGCCTGACCTCCCCCGGCTTCCGTCTCTACGCCGGCGCGGACCCGCTCGGCGTGCAGGTGGCGGGGGCGGCGAAGAACGTGGCGGCGATTGCCGCCGGCGCCGCGATCGGCGCGGGGCTCGGCGAGAACGCCCGTGCCGCCATCGTCACCCGCGCCCTGGCCGAGATCGCCCGCCTCGTCGTGGCGCTCGGCGGGCGTGGCGATACGGCGGCGGGACTGTCGGGCCTGGGGGACCTGATGCTCACCTGCGCCGGCGGGTCCAGCCGCAACTTCACCCTCGGGCTCGCCATCGGCCGGGGGGAGCGCGCGGCCGATGTCCTCGCCTCCCGCAACTCCGTCACCGAGGGTGCGGCGACCGCGCCAGCCATCCTTGCCCGGGCCGCGCAGGCCGGGGTGGAACTGCCGGTCTGCGCCGCTGTGGCCGCCGTGCTGGACGGCACGCTCACGGTGGGCGACGCCGTGGAGCAGCTCATGGGCCGCCCGCCCCGTGCGGAGTAACGGCGCCTACGGCTTCCACCATCCCGTGATCTCACCTCCCAGCCAAGCGGCCGCATAGGGCCGGAAGGGCGCCAGCGCCGCCTCCGATTCCGGGTCCGGCATGGCGATGGCCGTGATTTCCAGCCCCGGCGCGCGGGAGAGAGGCTGCTCCCCCTCAGGTAGCCAGGGATCGTTCTGCGCCACCCCGGCCAGCGCCTGCATCCGCGCCGGGTCGCGCGCCGCCGCCAGGCACAGGTCGCGCAGCCGCTGCAGCGCTTCACGCTCCGGCCCGCTCAGCGTGATGTCATTGGCCCTGGCCAGCCGCTCCAGCGCCGCCACGGCATCCAGCGCGAAAAGATGGTAGTGCAGCGCCATCGCCCCGCGCTTCAGCTCCTGCGGCAGGGCACCATTCTCATCCACCTGGGCGAGCTGGGCGCGCAGCCGGTCCATCCCCCAATCCAGCAGCCCGGGATCCCCGGCGGCGATCCCGGCCGCGGCCACGGCCAGCCCCGCCCAGGCCGCCTGGTTGTTCCGCACATCGCTGATCAGCGCTTCCGAAAGGCGGTCGTACCGAGGCCGGACATCCCGCGCGACCGCCGCCAGCCAGCGCGCCACGCGGGTCACCCTCGCCGGCTCCAGCCCCGGCGCATCCCGGATCGCCAGGAAGGACAGCGCGGCCCCGGCCAGGGTCCAGGTCCGGTGGTAGTTGCCCTGCATGTTGAAGGCGCCCAGCAGCGCCTCGTTCCGCGCCCAGTGATCTATCGCGGCCAGGGCGCATTCCGCGGCGCCGGCCTCGCCCTTCCGGTGCCGCACCAGGGCGCGCTGGACCACCGCCAGCCAGTTCCGCAATGGCTGCCCGGCGGCGGCATCCGCCTGCATCCGCCCGGGATCGGGGCGTGAGAAGGCCGGGTCCAGGAAGAAGCCATGGCCCTCCAGGTTCCGCACCGGCGCGGGCCGCTCCTCGCAAGGCGCGGCTTCGCCGGAGGCGGCCGGGGCCGGCAGGAACGGCCCCGCCAACGGTCGCGCCTCCTGGGGCGTCTCCTGCGGCAGGGCGGGCGCCGGGATCGGCGGCATCGGGACGGCTGAGAGCGGGATAATTTCCGGCGTCGCACGTGCCGCCGGTTCCGGCGCAGGGCGCGGTGCCGGGCGCTGCGCCCCCCGCGGTCGCGCTGGCCGTGCCGCAGGCCGGGACGGTGCCTGCTGGGCCGCCGGGCGGGACATCTTCCGCGAAGCTTGCGGTGTTGCCTGCCGTGCCGCCGGGCGTTGCGGTGCCTGGGCGCTCGGCCGCGGCGCCGCCTGCGGCGACGTCCTGGGCCTCGTCTGCCCAGGCGCCGAAGGCTGCCCGGGCGGCGACTGCGCGAGGGTCGGCTCCACCGAAAGGCACAGGAGAATCAGAGCGGCAAGTCGGGCACGGGACAGTCGCATGCCCCTATCCTGCACCGCCCCGGCCCGCGCGTCAGGCCTCGGGGCCGCGTCCCGCATCCGGAAAAAGCGGCAGCTCCCCGCCCTCGGCCTGGCGCCGGCGCGCGCGGGCGGCCTCGGCCGAGCGGTGGCGCAGCAACTCGTCCAGGATTCGGTCCATGGTCTGCCACAGGGGCTCGTTCCCCTGGCGCTCCTTCATCACCAATGCATGGGCCGCCAGGGTCACGTTCAGCGTGCCCCGGGTCGTCTCCGGCCTCGGCATGCGCATCTGGACGAGGGCCTTCTCCACCTCCTCCAGCGGCGCACCGATGGCCTCGGCGATCTGGGCGGGCTCATGTCCCATCCGGCGCAGCCGGCGTGCCTCGTCCCGCTGGCGTGGCGGCAGGGCAATGGCGGGGCGCAGCGCGATCGTGCGGCGCGACATCTCGCCCGAGCCGGAGCCGGGCGGCTTTCCCTTAAAGGCCATACCTATTGAACGCCGCAAAACCACCTTCGAATCAACCCTCCCGCAGCGCCGCCCCGGCGGCGAGCGGCGCCAGCGGCAGGGCGGCGGCAAGGAAGGCACCGAGGAGCAGGAGGAAAGGGCGGGATTCGGCACCGCCCGAGGCGGCCTCGATCGCACCGGCCGCGAAGATCACCACCGGCACCGCCAGCGGCAGCACCAGCAGCGGCAGCAGCACGCCCCCCCGCCGCGCGCCCAGGGTGAGGGCCGCGCCTAGCGTGCCGAGCAAGGACAGGATGGCGGAGGCCAAGGCGAGGGCCAGGATGGCAACGCTCCAGGCCTCCACGGGCAAGGCCAGCAGCGCGGCCGAAACCGGCGCGGCGAGGAGCAGCGGCACACCGGTCACGGCCCAATGCGCCGCCGCCTTCGCCGCGGCCAGCCCCGCGCGGGGAAGGCCGGCCGTGAGCAGCAGGTCCAGCGATCCATCCTCGGCCTCGGCCGCGAAGAGCCGGTCCAGCGGCAGGAGAGCCGCCAGCAGCGCGGCCGTGACCAGCGCGCCGGGCGCGAGCCGCGCCAAAGCCTCGGGGGATGGCCCGACCCCGAAGGGGAACAGCGCGCAGACGATGACGAAGAACAGCACCGCCGCCAACGCCTCGGCGGGATGGCGCAGTGCCAGGCGAAGCTCCCGAAGGAACAGTGCAATCACAGCGCCACCTCCCGCGCGCCCGGCAGGGGCAACGGCAGATGGGTGGCCGCCAGCACGATCCCTCCTCTCATCCGGTGCGCCGCCAGCAATGCCCCGAGCCGCCCTACGGAGGCCGTGTCGAGCCCGAGCGTCGGCTCATCAAGAAGCCAGAGCGGCGCGTCGCCGAGCGCGAGCCGGGCCAGCGCCAGGCGGCGCCTCTGCCCGGCAGATAGGGTACGGCAGGGAAGCCCCGCCAGTGCGGAAAGCCCCATGGCGGCAAGGGCGGCGTCGGGATCGCCTCCCCGCAGCCGTGCCCAGAAGCCCAGATCCTCGCGCGGGGTCAGCGCCGGCTTGATCGCGTCCTGATGCCCGAGATACCGCGTGCGCGCCCCATGGGCGGCCGCATCGGCGGCCACGTCCTCGCCGTCCCAGGTGACGCGCCCGGCCGCCGGCCGCAACAGCCCCGCCAGCACCCGCAGCAAGGTGGATTTGCCCGCCCCGTTCGGCCCCAGCAGCAGAAGAGCCTCCCCCGGCGCCGCCGCCAGGGACAGCCCCGCGAACACCACCCGGCCGCCGCGCCGCGCGGCCAAATCCTCCGCCGCCAGCACGCCTGTCATGCCCCGCGATCATGCCCCTGGGACCGGCCTCGCCCCTGGACCGGAAACCCTCGCCATGCTTCAAGCTGCCCGGAAATTCAAGCACGCGCGGGGAGTTGCGACGCATGAGCAAGATCGGCCAGGACACCCTCAGGACCAAGCGCAGCCTCTCGGTCGATGGGAAGACCTACCACTACTTCTCCATCCCCGAGGCCGCGAAGGCCCTGGGCGTCGACCTCTCCCGCCTGCCGAACAGCCTGAAGGTGCTGCTCGAGAACGTCCTCCGCTTCGAGAATGGCGGCACCTACAAGGTCGATGACGCCAAGGCGATCGCCGGCTGGCTCGAGAAGGGCCAGTCCGACAAGGAGGTTCCCTTCCGCCCCGCGCGCATCCTGATGCAGGACTTCACCGGCGTCCCCGCCGTGGTGGACCTCGCCGCCATGCGCGACGGCATGATGAAGCTCGGCGGCGATCCGCAGAAGGTGAACCCGCTGGTGCCGGTCGACCTCGTGATCGACCACTCCGTCATGGTGGATGTCTCCGGCACGCCCGACGCGCTGAAGAAGAATGTCGATCTGGAATATGAGCGCAACAACGAGCGCTACGAGTTCCTCCGCTGGGGCTCGGCCGCCTTCGACAACTTCCGCGTCGTGCCCCCCGGCACCGGCATCTGCCACCAGGTGAACCTGGAATACCTCGCCCAGGTCGTCTGGACGAACACCGATGCGGGCGACACCTACGCCTATCCCGACAGCTGCTACGGCACGGACAGCCACACCACGATGGTGAACGGCCTGGGCGTGCTCGGCTGGGGCGTCGGCGGCATCGAGGCGGAGGCCGCGATGCTCGGCCAGGCCATCGCCATGCTCATCCCCGACGTGATTGGCTTCAAGCTGGTGGGCAAGCTGAAGGAAGGCGTCACCGCCACCGACCTCGTGCTGACCGTGACCCAGATGCTCCGCAAGAAGGGCGTGGTCGGCAAGTTCGTCGAGTTCTACGGCCAGGGCCTCACCTCCCTGCCGGTCGCCGACCGCGCGACCATCGGCAACATGGCCCCGGAATACGGCGCGACCTGCGGCTTCTTCCCGGTGGACGAGGCGACGCTGGGCTACCTGCGCCTCTCCGGCCGTGACGAGCACCGCATCAACCTCGTCCGCGAGATTTCCAAGGCGCAGGGCATGTGGCGCGAAGACGCCACGCCGGATCCGGTCTTCACCGACACGCTGGAACTGGACCTTTCCACCGTCCAGCCCTCCATGGCCGGCCCGAAGCGGCCGCAGGACAAGGTGGTGCTGACCGAGATCGCCACCTCCTTCGCCAAGGAGCTGCCGAACCTCGCCGTCCCGGGCGCCCCGGCGCTCGACACCCGCGTGCCGGTGGCCGGCGCGAATTACGACCTCGGCCATGGCGACGTGGTGATCGCCGCCATCACCTCCTGCACCAACACCTCCAACCCCTATGTGCTCGTGGCCGCCGGCCTCGTGGCGCGGAAGGCGCGGGCCAAGGGGCTTTCCCCGAAGCCCTGGGTGAAGACCTCCCTCGCCCCCGGGTCGCAGGTTGTCACCGACTACCTGAACGCCTCCGGCCTGCAGGCCGATCTGGACGCCCTCGGCTTCCAGACGGTCGGCTATGGCTGCACGACCTGCATCGGCAATTCCGGCCCGCTGGACGAGCCGATCGTGGACGCCATCGAGAACGACAAGCTGGTTGCTGCCTCGGTGCTGTCGGGCAACCGCAACTTCGAGGGCCGCGTGCATCCGAACGTGCGCGCCAACTATCTCGCCTCCCCGCCGCTGGTCGTCGCCTATGCCCTGGCCGGCACCATCACCAAGGACATCACGACCGAGCCGCTGGGCACCGGCAGCGATGGCCAGCCCGTCTATCTGAAGGACGTGTGGCCGACGCAGCAGGAGATCAACGACGTCGTGCACAAGGTGCTGACGCGCGAGATGTTCCAGACCCGCTACGCCGATGTCTTCAAGGGCGACCAGCACTGGCAGGGCATTCAGGTCGAGACGGGCAGCGACACCTATCGCTGGAACTCCGGCTCCACCTATGTCCAGAACCCGCCCTATTTCGAGGGCATCTCGCCTGAGCCCGCGCCTGTCGGCTCGGTGCGCGGCGCCCGCATCCTGGCGGAGCTGTCGGACAGCATCACCACCGACCACATCTCCCCGGCCGGCTCCATCAAGAAGGCCTCGCCCGCCGGCGAGTACCTGCTGGAGCATCAGGTGCGGCAGGCGGACTTCAACTCTTACGGCGCCCGCCGCGGCAACCACGAGGTCATGATGCGCGGCACCTTCGCCAATATCCGCATCAAGAACGAGCTGGTTCCGGGCATCGAGGGCGGCATCACCAAGCACCACCCTTCCGAGCAGGTGATGCCGATCTACGACGCGGCCATGAAGTACAAGGCCGAGGGCGTGCCGCTGGTGATCTTCGGCGGCAAGGAATACGGCACCGGCTCCTCCCGTGACTGGGCGGCCAAGGGCACGATGCTGCTGGGCGTGAAGGCGGTGATCGCCGAGAGCTTCGAGCGCATCCACCGCTCGAACCTGGTCGGCATGGGCGTGCTGCCGCTGCAGTTCACCCAGGAAGGCTGGCACAAGCT